>NZ_DATGTT010000034.1:0-75560 GCF_035301675.1 Lentibacillus sp.
TCTTTATGATAAAATAAATGCGTTAAAATGCCAACCAGGCTGGATACATATTTTGCGGAACCCCTGAGAATAACTAGGAGAATGTTTATGTATTTGAAACGTTTGGAAAGTGTGGGCTTCAAGTCTTTTGCCGAACGGATAAGTGTTGAGTTTGTTCCGGGTGTGACTTCAGTAGTGGGTCCGAACGGCAGCGGAAAAAGCAATATTACCGATGCGATCAGGTGGGTGCTGGGCGAACAGTCAGCACGTTCTTTGCGCGGCTTAAAGATGGAGGACATCATTTTTCAGGGCAGTGATACAAGGCGGGCTCTCAATGTTGCCGAAGTAACGCTCGTACTGGAGAACAGTGACAAGGAACTTCCGATTGATTATGAGGAAGTGAGTGTCACCAGACGTGTTTATCGCTCGGGTGAAAGTGAGTTTTATATTAATAAACAGTCCTGCCGATTAAAAGACATCGTTGACTTATTTATGGACTCGGGACTTGGACGTGAAGCATTCTCGATTATTAGTCAGGGAAAGGTTGAAGAAATACTCAGTTCCAAAGCGGACGAGCGCCGGACCATCTTTGAGGAAGCTGCAGGCGTATTAAAGTATAAGCAGCGCAAGAAAAAATCCGAGTATAAATTAGCTGAAACCCAAGAAAATTTAAATCGTGTGGAAGATATTATCCATGAAATCGAACAGCAAATTGAGCCGCTTGAAGCGCAGGCTGAAACGGCACAGACTTATCTGGATAAAAAAGAAGAATTGAAACAGCACGAGATTTCCCTGCTGATTACGGAAATTGAGCAACTGCATGGCGAGTGGCAGGCATTGCTTGATGAGCTGGAAAAAGAAAAAGCGGATGAATTAAACCAGAAAACAGCCATCCAATCAAAAGAAGCCAGGCTTGAAGAAGAACGGCAGAAACTTCAGGAGCTTGATGACGAAATTGAGCAGCTGCAGACGAATCTGCTTTCAACAACCGAACAGCTTGAGAAATTTGAAGGTAAAAAACAGGTGTTTAATGAACGGACAAAGCATTTTTTCGAAAATAAAGAGAAACTGGAAGCACAGAAAAAAGAAACGACTGAACGCATTGAAATGCTCGAATACGAACTCGGTCAGGAAAATGAAAGGCTCGCTTCACAGCAAAAGAGCCGTGATGAAACGAAAGACCAGGTAATCCAGCTGGAAACCCAACTGACGTCCGAGAGAGAAAACATAACCGGGCAAATTGAGGAACTGAAATCGGATTACATTGAGTATTTGAATGAACAGGCAGCCAAGCGGAATGAAAGACAATCCATTCAGCAGCAGGTGCAACAAATTAACGGCAAGAAAGAAAAACAGGCGAAAAAATTTGAGGATTTGCTGAAGGAGCGGGAGGAACTAAGCACGAAATCGAAAAAACTGAAATCGGATTATGCTGAACAGGAAAGGCTATATCATTCAACATTGCAGACTGTCCAAATAATGAAAGACGACCTGGCGAAAAAGCGTCAAGCCTTTCAGGAAGCACAAACTAAACTGTATCAGGGCTATCAATATATTGAAAAGCTTAAGTCCAAAAAAGAAATGCTTGAAGATATGAAAGAAGATTTCCAAGGCTTTTTCTATGGCGTTAAAGCTGTTCTCAAAGCCCGGGAAAGCAAGAAACTTGATGGTGTTCATGGAGCGGTCATCGAGCTGATTGATGTCCCGAAACCATACATCACCGCGATTGAAACAGTGCTGGGCGGTCAGGCGCAGCATGTTGTTGTAAATGATGACCAGGCAGCACGCCGGGCAATTAGCTGGCTGAAGAAAACCAATAGTGGGCGAGCCTCTTTTTTGCCCCTCAACTCAATTCAGGCGCGATTTGTGCCAAAAAATATGCTGGCAAAAGCGGAAGGTCACCCTGGGTTTGTCGGAGTGGCCGGTGATCTCGTTTCGGCAATATCCGAATTTCAGAAAGCGGTCAACCATTTAATGGGACATGTTTTGTTAGCCAAAACATTGAAAGACGCCAATGAAATCGCAGGACTTCTCAATCGGAAGCATCGGGTCGTTACAATAGAAGGTGATGTGGTCAACCCAGGCGGTTCCATGTCCGGAGGAGCTCAGAAAAAATCGAAGCAGTCATTGTTTACAAGAGAAAAAGATTTGCAGGAAGTGAACGATAAACTTACCAGCTTCCAGCAGAAAGCATACACCTTTGAACAACAAGTGGACCAACAAAAGCGGCAAATCAGCCAGCTTGAGCATAATCTTGCATCAGAGGAGGAGGCAGCCACTAATGAACAGGAGAAACTGCAAGAAAGTCGGGCCTCCTTTAAAGAAGCAGAAATGAAACTTACAACGCTGAATGATAACCTGCAATTATATGATCAGGATAAACAGCAATTTGAGCAGGACACAAGCGAGTTATATACACGTGACGGGCAGCTTGCAAAAGAACTTAACGTTATTTCTGAACAACTCGAATCAACCCAGCATCAAATTGATAAGCTGTCCAAGCAGGAAGAGACATTCCAGGAAAATCAGGAGCAGCTGAAAGAAGATTATCAGAAGGTACAAGTAACTCTGGCTGAACAGGAAGAACGCCTGAAGAACCAGCGTGAAAAAACCAACAGCCTGAAAACGCAGCTGAGTGATTATGAAGAGCAGTATGAGATTATTGTCAATGATCTGAATGAGCTTCTGGATATGCAAAATTCACAGGAAACAGAAGAAGAGATTGAAGCCAATATATCTGCAGCTAAAGCGAACAAAGAAGTAATTACTGAGAAAATCCAAAAAATGCGTGCCAATCGTTCTGAACGCTCACAACTTTTGCAGGACCAGGACCGTGAACTGAAAGAAGAAAACAAAAATCACCAGACATTTAAAGAAATGATTCAGGAAAAAGAAGTTAAAACAAACCGTCTCGATGTCGAACTGGAAAATCGGCTGTCCAAACTTCAGGCTGAATATACAATCACATTTGAAAAAGCTAAACAGGATTACGATAAGACAGATAATATCCGGGAAACCCAGACATTGGTGGCGCAAATCAAGCAGTCCATTGACCAGCTGGGAACGGTCAATTTGGGTGCGATCGATGAATATGATCGCATTTCCGACCGGTATGATTTTTTATCCGATCAACAAAACGACCTGATTGAGGCAAAACAGACGCTGCACTCGATTATCGCGGAAATGGATGAAGTGATGGAAAAGCGCTTTGGTGATACATTCGGTCAGATAAAAGATGAATTTTCCGTTGTCTTCAGGCAATTATTTGGCGGCGGGGAGGCAGAGCTGCAATTGACCGATCCGAAAAATCTGCTTAATACCGGTGTGGAAATCATTGCACAGCCGCCAGGTAAAAAATTGCAGCACCTCGGACTCCTTTCAGGCGGTGAACGGGCTTTGACCGCCATTGCATTGCTATTTGCAATCTTGCGTGTCCGCCCTGTGCCGTTCTGTGTGCTGGACGAGGTTGAAGCTGCCCTGGATGAGGCGAATGTCATTCGGTTCGCCAAGTATTTAAAAACGTTTAGTAAAAATACGCAATTCATTGTTATAACCCACAGGAAGGGTACCATGGAAGAGTCGGACATTCTTTACGGTGTTACGATGGAGGAGTCCGGAGTATCACGTCTCGTCTCGGTCCGGCTGGAAGAAACTGAAGCGCTTATGAACGCATAAGGAGGTATTCGTTTAATGGGATTCATGGATAAGCTGAAAAATAAATTTAAACAGAACGAAGAAGAAACAGAAGACGTTTCCAAAAAATATAAACAAGGCATGGAAAAGACCCGTCATTCGTTTTCCGGGAAGCTGAACGACTTGATTGCCCGCTACCGCAACGTGGATGAAGAATTTTTTGAAGAACTTGAAGAAGTTCTGATTGGAGCAGATGTTGGGGTCAATACGGTGATGGGTCTTGTTGATGAACTGAAAATGGAAGTGAAGCGGCAAAACATTAAAGATACGAATGAAATGAAGAACGTTATTTCCGAAAAGCTGGTGGAGATTTATTACGGTGATGATGACGAGGAAGTTGAGAAACTGAATATACAGGAAGACGGTCTTTCTGTCATACTCGTTGTCGGTGTAAACGGTGTCGGCAAGACAACTTCGATCGGAAAGCTGGCCCATCAATTAAAACAGGAAGGCAAGAACGTTATGCTGGCTGCAGGCGATACCTTCCGTGCCGGTGCGATTGAACAGCTGGATGTTTGGGGGGAGCGAGCTGGTGTCGATGTTATCAAACAGGGTGAAGGCAGTGATCCGGCTGCGGTAATATTCGATGGCATCAATGCAGCAAAATCGCGCAATGCTGATGTGCTGATCTGTGATACTGCCGGTCGTCTGCAAAACAAGGTCAATTTAATGAACGAACTTGCCAAAGTCAAAAGAGTGATCGAAAGAGAAGTACCTGATGCACCGCACGACATATTGCTTGTTCTGGACGCGACGACCGGTCAAAATGCATTGAGCCAGGCAAAAACTTTTTCCGATGCAACTGATGTATCAGGTATTGTACTGACTAAACTGGACGGAACGGCAAAAGGTGGTATTGTACTGGCGATTCGTAATGAACTGCAGATACCGGTTAAATTTGCCGGTCTGGGTGAAAAAATCGAGGATTTGCAGGAGTTTGATGCACATGCATTTGTCTACGGATTATTCGCGGATCTGCTTGAAGATGAGGCTGAATGATGATAAACTTTTGTAAAGGAATTTCACTTAACAACAGAAAGAAGTCATATCTGATCAAGGGGTGGATGAATTGATTGAAAAAACAACACGAATCAATTACTTATTCGATTTTTATCAGCCGCTGCTGACCCCGAAACAACAGAATTATATGGATATGTACTATCGAGAGGATTACTCGCTTGGTGAAATTTCCGATTTGCTGCAGGTTTCACGGCAGGCTGTTTATGATAATATCAGAAGAACCGAAACAATGCTCGAATCGTATGAAGATAAACTTGGGTTATATGATAAATTCCAAAAACGTGCCGAAATTTTGGACAAGATGGGTAGTATAGCAGAAAATAGTGAAATGCAGGCATTTATCCATCAACTACAAGAATTAGAGTAGGGGGACCCTTCTATGGCATTTGAAGGATTGGCCGACCGATTACAGAGTACGATGAAAAAAATCACCGGCAAAGGAAAGGTTTCCGAGCAGGATGTTAAGGAAATGACACGTGAAGTCCGTCTTGCTTTGCTTGAAGCCGATGTTAATTTCAAAGTTGTCAAAGATCTGATCAAACGGATTAAAGAACGTGCTGTCGGGCAGGAAGTAATGGAAAGCTTAACTCCCGGGCAGCAGGTGATTAAAGTTGTTAAAGAGGAATTAACCGAGCTGATGGGCGGCCAAGAGAGCAAGATAGCCGTCAGTGACCGCCCGCCGACCGTGATTATGATGGCGGGTCTGCAGGGTGCCGGTAAAACAACGACAAGCGGCAAGCTGGCCAATCATTTGCGAAAAAAACACAATCGCAAACCGCTCTTAGTAGCCGCCGACGTCTACCGACCGGCAGCGGTCGATCAGCTCGAAACAGTCGGCCAGCAGCTTGGCATGCCTGTGTTCTCCAAAGGAACAGACGCCAGTCCTGTTGATATTGCAAAAGAGGCACTTGAACAGGCAAAAGAAGAGAATAATGATTACGTCATAATTGATACGGCTGGCCGGCTTCATGTTGATGAAGATCTGATGGGCGAATTGGAGCAAATAAAAGCTGCTGTTAACCCGGATGAAATCTTTCTTGTGGTAGATGCCATGACCGGTCAGGATGCTGTGAATGTGGCGGAAAGTTTCAATGAACAGCTGGAACTATCGGGTGTTGTCCTGACAAAACTTGACGGTGACACGCGCGGAGGTGCAGCACTTTCCATCAAAGCGGTTACCGGCAAACCAATTAAGTTCGCCGGTATGGGTGAAAAGCTTGATCAGCTTGAGCCATTTCGCCCGGAAGGCATGGCATCGCGGATCCTGGGTATGGGTGACGTTCTAAGCCTTATTGACAAAGCGGAAACAAACGTCAATGAGAAACAGGCGAAAGAACTTGAAGAAAAAATGCGCACGATGTCATTCACGTTCGATGATTTTCTGGAACAAATGGGTCAGGTTAAGAAAATGGGGCCATTGGAAGATGTTATGAATATGATTCCAGGTGCCAATAAAATGAAAGGCCTGAAAAATGCACAAATTGACGAGAAACAACTGGTCTATGTGGAAGCTATTATCCAATCGATGACGAAGGACGAGAGGCAGGATCCGAGCTTAATGAATGCAAGCCGTAAGAAACGGATTGCCAAAGGTTCCGGAACTTCCGTTTCACAAGTGAACAGGCTCTTGAAACAATTCAACGAAATGAAGAAAATGATGAAACAAATGACCAACATGCAAAAAGGCAAAAAAGGCAAAGGTATGAACTTGCCGTTTATGTAGGCTTTTAGTGGTTTTTTCAAAAAGTCTGGTAACAATGACACATCGGTGTTTCTAGTTGGCTTGTTTCTCCGCGGCTCATGTATCTAAAGGCATACATTCCGCTCCTTGGAAAAGAAAAGCACTTTCCTGCGTGCGATGTGAATTCAGGGGAGCTTTTCTTGTGCTCGAAACTGCGCCGCCTCGAACTTCTCGGTCCTTGTTATCCTCCTTTTTGAACATGCCCTTTTATAAAAAGAATTGTTGATCAAAAATTATACGTTCTGTAATGTAAAAACACTTTACAGACCCTGATCTATCTGTTAGAATCTAAAATTGTGAAACAAAGACATTGGAGGTGACATCATGGCAGTTAAAATTCGTATGAAACGCATGGGAGCTAAGCGTAATCCATTTTACCGTATTGTCGTAGCCGATTCCCGTTCACCAAGGGACGGACGTTTTATTGAACAGATTGGAACGTACAACCCTGTTGTTAATCCGATTGAAGTTAAAATCGATGAGGATAAAGCACTGGATTGGATGACAAACGGTGCCCAGCCCAGTGATACAGTCCGCAATCTTTTCTCAAAACAAGGCATCATGAAAAAATTTCACGAACAGAAAAACTAATTGTAAAGTAGTGTGATAATCATGAAAGCCCTGATTGAAACAATTGTAGCACCACTTGTGGATTACCCTGACGACATCGTTGTGACGGTAACAGAGGAAGATTCAAAAATTGTTTACCACCTGACCGTCAACGAAAACGATGTCGGCAAGGTAATCGGAAAAAACGGACGAATTGCCAAGGCGATCCGTACCGTTGTTTATGCTTCCAAAACGGAAACAAACAAACGGATTTATTTAGATATTATGTAAAGGGAGAGGTCACACCTTTCCCTTTTTACAAATAATCAGTATTTATCTCTATACCGAGAACGTTTAGAGAGCGGGGAACCAGTATGCAAATAATCAAAAAGGTCCTTATTAAGCAAATTGTCACTGAGAAAAGCAAAGAAAAGTTACGGAACAGTTTTAATGATCATAAAATGCGGCTTGAACAAGAGTGTCAACAATTAAGGTTTGAACAGCGGAAACTGGAGAACAAACGAAGCATGTCAAAGCAGGAGCTGTCCCAGCGATTTCAACAGGAAATCAAAAATCGTAAAGAAAAAATTAAACTGGTCGATTTTAAAATCGAACAACTGGACATCCTTGAAAACGGCAGTGAAATTACGGAAAAAGAAGTTGAAGCTCTTGTTGAGGTCAACGAAGGTTCGCATTGGGATAAAATTATGGAAGAGTCGGCAATTGTTATAGAAGACGATGTGGTAGTCCGAATTGATGAATAGCAGGTGATGATGACTTGGCGGATATGTTTAATGTAGGCAAAATCGTGAATACACACGGTATAAAAGGTGAGGTTAAAGTACAGCGTATAACGGACTTTGAAGACCGGTTCGAGAATGGGAACCAGCTGATACTGGAGAAGGAAAAAGGTCAAACGCTGGAATTGGAAGTAGATGGTCATCGGATTCATAAGGGCTTTGATCTTATTCACTTTAAAGGCTATGACAATATTAATGATGTCGAGCATTTTCAAGGACTTTACTTAAAAATCCTTGAAAATCAGCTGACTGATCTTGAAGAGAATGAATTTTACTATCATGAAATTATCGGATGTGCCGTCTACCTGATAAGCGGTGAAAAACTTGGGACTGTCAAAGAAATACTCGCCCCTGGTGCAAATGATGTATGGGTCACTGAACGTGAAGGGGGAAAAGACGTACTTGTCCCATATATTGAAGATGTCGTAAAGGAAGTAGACGTTTCTGCCCGAAAAGTTGTGATCGAACCGATGGAAGGATTGCTTGACTGATGCATATCGATGTTTTGACGCTTTTTCCGGAGATGATTTCAGGTGTTTTTGATGCTTCAATTTTAAAAAAGGCTCAGAAAAAAGGAAAATTCAGTTCCAACCTGGTGAATTTCCGTGATTATTCCAAAAATAAGCACATGAAAGTGGATGATTACCCGTACGGCGGCGGAGCAGGCATGGTCCTGACCCCGCAGCCGGTTTTTGACGCGGTAGAAGCTGTCAAACGAGGGAAACAAACAAAACCTCGGGTGATTTTAATGTGTCCGCAAGGGGAACCGTATAATCAGCAGAAAGCAGAAGAGCTGGTAAAAGAAGATCATCTTGTTTTCATTTGCGGCCATTATGAAGGCTATGACGAACGAATCAGAGAACATCTTGTGACCGATGAAATTTCAATCGGGGATTATGTCCTGACTGGTGGCGAGCTTGCCGCTGCGGTTGTGATTGACAGTGTTGTGCGGCTGCTTCCGGATGTGCTTGGGAATGAAGAATCCGCACCCGAGGACTCATTTTCCACAGGGCTGCTTGAACATCCGCACTATACCCGTCCGGCTGATTTTCGCGGCATGAAAGTTCCGGATGTATTACTGTCAGGCGATCATGCAAAAATTGCTGAATGGCGCAGAAAAGAGTCCCTCAAGCGAACTTATGAGCGACGGCAGGATTTAATAGATGAACAAGATCTTTCCAGATGGTGAAAAATAATGTTGAACTCACTGTTTTAGTATGGTATATTTATCATTGCGCTTAAGTAGCGCGTATAAACGATGTTCCGCTGTCCCGTAGTGAGATAAGAGCATTGGTTTGGAAGGAGTGAAGCAGGATGCAAAATATCATTGAAGAAGTGACAAAAGATCAACTTCGTACGGATCATCCTGATTTCCGCGCGGGTGACACTGTAAAAGTTCACGTTAAAGTTGTTGAAGGAACCCGTGAACGTATTCAGGTATTCGAAGGTGTTGTCATCAAACGTCAAGGCGGCGGAATCAGTGAGACATTTACAGTAAGAAAAATTTCTTATGGTGTTGGTGTTGAGCGTACATTACCGTTGCATTCACCACGAATTGCGAAAATCGAAGTTTCCCGCCGTGGAATTGTTCGCCGTGCGAAACTATACTATCTTCGTAATCTGCGCGGAAAAGCAGCACGTATTAAAGAACGTCGCTAATCCGCCAATTAAAACAGTTATTGGAAAGGGGCTTGTCACATTCATGCAAGCTCCTTTTTACTTTCTAAATTTACAGGAAAGCATGATATAATAATATTATAATGAATAAATAGATAATATACACACATTGATGCAGGCGGTGTCGGACAAATGGAGAAGTTAAAAAGTGAATGGTTTGACTGGGTAAAGGCTTTGCTAATCGCATTTGGATTGTTTTTCGTCATCAGGACATTCTTTTTTGCTCCGATCGTTGTCGATGGACCATCGATGATGCCAACATTGCAGGACGGAGATCAAATGATTGTCAATAAATTCATCTATCAGATACAGGAGCCGGAGCGGTTTGATATAGTCGTGTTTCATGCCTCAGACCGGAAAGATTTCATAAAACGGATTGTTGGTCTGCCTGGTGAACATGTGGCAGTAGAAGATGATGAATTATACGTTGATGGTGAAAAAATTGGTGAGGACTTTTTACAGGAGCGAAAAGAAAAAATGCCGTCCTACCAGCCGTTAACAGGTGACTTCCAACTGGAAGACCTTCCGGGCGGATACGAAGAAATTCCCGAAGATCATGTGCTTGTTCTGGGTGATAACCGGAATAACTCGACCGACAGTCGTATACTTGGGTTGGTTTCGATGGATCAGATCGTCGGAAAAACGAGTCTGATTTACTGGCCGCTTGACCGGATTCAGATTTTGCATGATTAGGATGATGTAACATGACGATACAATGGTTTCCAGGCCATATGGCAAAAGCAAAGCGTGAAGTGGAAGAAAAGTTGAAATTGGTTGATTTTGTTATGGAACTCGTGGATGCACGCACTCCTATGTCGTCACAAAATCCAATGCTTCAGAATGTCTTGCAGCAAAAGCCAAAAATGATTGTCATGATGAAAAAAGATCTTGCAGATAGCAAGATGACAGCAAAATGGCTGACGTATTTTAAAGATCGCGGTATATCAGCTATTGCAATTGACGTCAAGGATAATGCCGATATTAAACGTGTTGTTCAGTCAGCTAAAGAGTTTGGGCAGGCAATGACGGAAAAGCTTAAAGCAAAAGGTATTAATCCGCGACCTCCTCGTGCCATGATAATCGGTATCCCGAATGTCGGCAAATCAACATTAATCAATCGTCTTGCCAATAAAAAAATTGCTCAAATCGGCGACAAACCGGGTGTGACGAATAAACAGCAGTGGATAAAGGTTAAAAATGAGTTTGAACTGCTTGATACTCCGGGGATTCTATGGCCAAAATTTGAAGATGAACGGGTTGGTTACCGTCTGGCAGCAATTGGTACGATAAAAGATCAGTTATTACCAATGGACGATGTTGTTGCATTTGTTATTCAATATTTGCAGGATTATTATCCGGAGCAGCTGGAAGAAAGGTATGGAATTGATCGTGACATGGAGGACATGTGGGAGATTTTCGTTTCAATCGGGAAGCAGCGCGGAGCACTGGAAAGCGGCGGAAATGTCAATTTTGATAAAGTGGCTGATTTGTTTATCCGTGATCTGCGGATAGGAAAACTGGGCAATTTAACACTAGAAACACCCCCGGACATTGAGTAAATGCCCGAGGGTGATTTTTAAAAGCAGAATTCAAAAGGAAGCTTTTTTGTGATGATGACCTGCTTTAGGCAACATGAGTCTGTTAGGCTGTCAGTCAGCTAATTGCCCGAATTTCGTTTTCCATTTTTTTACTGTTCAGTTCCATTCCCTTCAACTTTTCTTTCTCACTCGCGTTTTCAATCGCTGCATATATCATTTAACATTGTTTTATGGAATCATGATTATACGAATGAGCAGGAAAGCAGGTTTAAATCATTTACTTTCACTGCGTATATTGTACAATATTGAATGAATCGATTACTTTACAGAATGCAGGTGATCCATTTGGAACAGCAATCGATAACAGTATTGAAGCAGTTATTTGAAGCCGATAAGCTGGATGAAACATACATAAATGAGCTGAAATCAG
Source organism: Lentibacillus sp. (assembly GCF_035301675.1). Classification (NCBI taxonomy): domain Bacteria; kingdom Bacillati; phylum Bacillota; class Bacilli; order Caryophanales; family Bacillaceae; genus Lentibacillus; species Lentibacillus sp. The sequence goes on from NZ_DATGTT010000034.1 coordinate 11,428, forward strand.
ACGAGCGAAAAGGTGTACAGAAGCTGATTGAGCGCTATGAACGAAAAAAATTGAATGAAAAAGCACTGGAGAAAAATTTTCTTCGTATGTCACAATATGAACAAAATAGTTATGCCAGGGGCTGTCAGTATGTAGCCGGGATGGATGAAGCCGGCCGCGGGCCACTGGCAGGTCCAGTCGTTGCGGCTGCAGTTATACTGCCCCGGGGTTTTAAGCTGCTGGGGCTGAATGATTCCAAACAGTTGAATGAAGCGACACGCGAGAAATATTTTGCAATCATTAAAAATGAGGCTGTGAGCTATGGCATTTCCATTATAGACAATCACAAAATTGACCAGGTCAATATTTATGAAGCTACGAAACTGGCAATGTATGACGCTTTCAAACAGCTTAATCCGGCACCGGATCATGTATTGATTGACGCTGTGGCACTCAATCGGCTTTCTTGTTCGTCAGAAGCGATTACCAAAGGCGACCAGCAAAGCATATCTGTTGCCGCTGCCAGCGTGTTGGCAAAAGTGACCCGCGATGGTTTCATGAAAGATTTGGATCAGGAATACCCGGGGTACGGTTTTGCATCCAATATGGGCTATGGAACAAAACAGCATGCGGTGATGCTAGCAGAACACGGCGCTACGCCATATCATCGAAAATCATTTGCACCGGTCCGCAGCGCTATTAGATAACTGGCAGCAGCAATCCGTCAAAATCTGCCATAAACCGCTAATTCTTGTGAAATTCATAGTTTTTTTATACAATAGGATTGCAGTGAAATTTGATGGGAGGATGAAAGATGAACATTCATGAGTATCAAGGCAAAGATATTTTGCGCGAATCCGGCGTAAATGTTCCGAACGGACATGTTGCATATACGGTTGATGAAGCAGTTGAAGCCGCCAAAAAGCTGGATAGCGATGTATTCGTTGTAAAAGCACAAATTCATGCCGGCGGAAGAGGAAATGCCGGCGGTGTCAAAATTGCTAAAAACCTCGATGATGTTCGTACATATGCAGACGAACTACTGGGCAAAACCCTTGTAACGCATCAGACTGGGTCCGAAGGCAAGGAAGTGAAACGTTTGCTGATTGAAGAAGGCTGTGATATTCAAAACGAATATTATGTCGGCCTCGTGCTTGATCGTGCCACTTCCCGTGTCGTTATGATGGCGTCAGAAGAAGGCGGTACGGAAATTGAAGAAGTAGCTGCCGAAACACCGGAAAAGATCTTTAAAGAAGTTGTCGATCCAGTAGTCGGACTTTCTGGTTATCAGGCTCGCAGACTGGCATTTAATATTAATATTCCGGATGAATTGATTGGCAGCGCAGCCAAATTCATGATTGGTCTGTATAATGTATTTGTCGAAAAAGATTGTTCTATTGCTGAAATTAATCCGCTTGTTACAACAGGCGACGGACAAGTGATGGCACTTGACTCCAAACTCAATTTTGATGATAATGCAATGTTCCGCCAAAAAGATGTAATGGAACTGCGTGATTTAGAGGAAGAAGATGAAAAAGAAATCGAAGCCTCCAAATATGATTTAAGTTATGTTGCGCTTGACGGCAATATAGGCTGCATGGTTAATGGCGCAGGACTAGCCATGTCAACAATGGATATTATCAAATACTACGGCGGTGAGCCTGCAAACTTCCTTGATGTCGGCGGCGGTGCAACGACAGAAAAGGTAACCGAAGCATTTAAAATCATTTTGTCCGATTCACATGTTAAAGGTATTTTCGTAAACATTTTCGGCGGCATTATGAAGTGTGATGTCATTGCTGAAGGTGTTGTGGAAGCAACAAAACAAGTAGGTCTGGAAATTCCGCTTGTTGTGCGCCTTGAAGGTACGAATGTTGATCTCGGCAAGAAAATTCTTGATGACTCAGGCTTGAACATTACCTCAGCTGAATCAATGGCTGATGGCGCAAACAAAATCGTTTCCGCGGTTAAATAAATTTAGCTGTTTTCCAGAAGATTGTTGTTTTTGAAGAAAAATCCAGCATATGTTTCCGCATAAGCAGTCCGTATAAACAGGGGTCTCTGGGTACTGGAGTATCACCAGCTGTCCCCCGGAATACAAACTGCGGGCAGAAAACATCATTTAATGTGAAAACTGCCATAATTTTTGAAAGCGAACAGATAATCAAAGAAAGGACGGACGAAAATGAGCATATATGTTAATAAAGATACAAAAGTGATTGTCCAGGGAATCACCGGTGGTACAGCCAAGTTCCATACTAAGCAAATGCTTGAATATGGCACTAAAATCGTTGGCGGTGTCACACCGAAAAAAGCCGGTACCGAAGTGGAAGGGGTGCCTGTATTCAACACAGTACAGGATGCCGTTGACGAAACCGGAGCAAATGCATCTGTTGTCTATGTACCTGCACCGGCAGCAGCTGATGCTATTCTGGAAGCGGTAGACGCCGAGTTGGATCTGGTTATCTGCATTACAGAGCATATTCCGGTCATGGATATGGTGAAGGTAAAACGAGCCATGGAAGGCAAGAAAACACGGCTTGTAGGTCCAAACTGCCCTGGGGTTATTACAGCTGATGAAAGCAAGATCGGCATTATGCCGGGGTATATTCATAAAAAAGGGCATATCGGCGTTGTTTCCCGTTCAGGTACATTAACATACGAGGCAGTGCATCAGCTGTCTGAGGCCGGTTATGGTCAGACGACTGCTGTCGGAATTGGCGGTGACCCGGTAAATGGAACAGATTTTATCGATACCTTGAAAGCTTTCAATGAAGACCCGGAAACAGAAGCCGTTGTTATGATCGGTGAAATTGGTGGTACGGCTGAAGAAGAAGCAGCAGAGTGGATTAAAGCCAATATGGATAAACCTGTTGTCGGCTTCATCGGCGGAGCGACAGCACCTCCTGGAAAACGGATGGGACATGCCGGTGCCATCATTTCAGGTGGTAAAGGAACAGCTGAGGAAAAAATCCGCGTCATGAACGAATGCGGCGTTCAAACAGCTGACACACCGGCAGATATTGGTGAAACAATGATTAACGTCTTGAAAGAAAACGGTTTGCAGGAAAAATGCAAAACACACTGATTATAATAATCATGGAACCCAAAGATAACGCATCTTTGGGTTCCAATCTATAATATAAGGGCGTGGTTAATTGGAAAAGGTTCGCAAACGCTTAATCCACATTTATCGATGTCGCGGTGTTTCTCGTCGAACGATCAGGAAATTTGCCCATTATGACCCTACATTGAAAAGCATCTACAAATTATCTGCTTCTGAAATCACTCAGTTTTTTTCTCTCCCTTTGAAAAAAGCCTCTTTATTCCATTCGGACCTCCGGAGTAGAGCATTAGTTTCCCAAATCAAACATGACCTTCATTCGTTCAGGGTAATAACAGCAGTTGACGATTGTTATCCTTTTGTGTTAAAAACTATTAAAGATGCGCCGCTGGTATTATATGCCATTGGCAATACAGAATTAATGAATCAAAATCCGATTCTTAGTGTCATAGGCACACGCCGGCCATCAAGCGATGCTAAAGCCAAAATGCAAAAATATGTGCTGCCTCTGGTTCGGGATAACTGGACGATTGTCAGCGGCATGGCTGCAGGAATTGACAGTTACGCCCATCAGCTGGCCGTTGAGAATGAGGGCAAAACAATAGCTGTGATGGGCAGCGGTTTAAATCATATTTATCCAAAACAAAACACAAAGCTTTTCAAACAGATTGCTGCTAAAGGGTTATTGCTTTCAGAATATCCCCCGGATACCCCGCCCGAACGCTTTCATTTTCCCGAACGCAATCGGATTATCAGCGGTTTAAGTTTTGGTACATTTGTTATTGAAGCAACGAAAAAAAGCGGTACATTAATTACGGTTGATCAGGCTCTGGACCAGGGGAGAGAAGTATATGCGCTTCCGGGATCCCCCTTGACGCCGCATACGGAAGGGTGTCATGCAATGATTCAGGATGGTGCAAAGCTCGTCCAGAGCCCGGATGATATTCGGGAAGATTGGGTAAGAATCGAACCAAATTGGGGTCATATGAACCAATAGAAATTCATAACATATTTGACAAACACAGAGTAACTATTTAATATTAGTGAAGATTTTTCAATTCAACTTATGGATGCAAATCTGGGAGGAAACGAAATGTCTGACTACCTCGTGATCGTGGAATCGCCAGCAAAAGCGAAGACGATCGAACGATATTTAGGTAAAAAATATAAAGTAAAAGCCTCAATGGGTCATGTCCGTGATTTGCCAAAAAGCCAAACGGGTGTTGATCCGGATGACTCATTCAAGCCAAAATATATTACAGTCCGCGGTAAAGGCGATGTTCTGAAAGAATTAAGGTCGGCTGCAAAAAAAGCCAAGAAAGTTTATCTTGCAGCAGACCCTGACAGGGAAGGAGAAGCGATTGCCTGGCATTTGGCCTACGCTTTAAATGTCGACGAAAACTCAAATTGCCGGGTTGTTTTCAATGAAATAACAAAAGATGCTATCAAAGAATCATTCAAACACCCGCGTTCCATTGACGGTGATCTGGTCGATGCGCAACAAGCCAGACGTATCCTCGATCGCCTTGTCGGGTATAAAATCAGTCCGCTATTATGGAAGAAAGTCAAAAAAGGCCTGAGTGCCGGCAGGGTTCAATCAGTGGCCGTAAAGTTGATTATTGACCGCGAAAAAGAAATTAAGAATTTCAAGCCGGAAGAATACTGGTCCATTGATGCCCTTTTTCAAAAAGACAGCGAAATGTTTGAAGGGGCTTTCTATGGAATCGATGGCAAGAAACAGAGCTTGAAATCTGAAGCGGATGTAAAAACAGTTACTGAGAAACTGGAAGGAAAAAAATTCTCGGTTGATAAAGTAAACAAACGTGAGCGTAAACGCAATCCTGCAAAACCATTTACAACGTCATCTCTGCAGCAGGAAGCGGCACGCAAACTTAATTTCCGTGCCAAGAAAACCATGATGGTTGCACAGCAGTTGTACGAAGGAATTGACTTGGGCAAAAAAGCCGGCGGTATTACCGGTTTGATCACGTATATGCGAACCGATTCAACCAGAATTTCAGAAACCGCCAAACAGGAGGCTAAAAGCTATATTGACGAAAATTATGGCAAAAGTTATAAAGCCTATGCTAAAAGTACTGCGAAAAAAGAAGGCGCTCAGGATGCTCACGAAGCAGTTCGTCCAACGTCGGTAATGCGCGATCCGAAAACCCTGAAAAATTCGTTGTCGCGGGATCAGTACCGTCTTTATAAGCTTATCTGGGAAAGGTTTCTCGCAAGCCAGATGGCACCGGCTATCATGGATACGATGACCGTCCATCTGCTGAATAACGGAATTGAGTTTCGTGCCACAGGATCCAAAGTGAAATTTAAAGGGTTCATGAAAGTGTATGTAGAAGGCACAGATGACAAGAAAAAAGATGAAAATAAATATCTGCCTGATTTGTCTGAAGGTATGGAAGTGAATGCCAAAGAGATTACACCGAACCAGCACTTCACCCAGCCACCGCCAAGATATACCGAGGCGAGACTGGTGCGCACGATGGAAGAGCAAGGGATTGGACGGCCTTCCACGTACGCGCCTACCCTCGATACGGTTCAGCGCCGCGGATATGTTCAGCTGGACAACAAACGGTTTGTTCCAACTGAGCTTGGGGAAATTATAAACGATATTTTGAAAGAATTTTTCCCGAAAATCATTGATATTGATTTCACCGCCAAGATGGAAGAAGATCTGGATTCCATTGAAGAGGGGAAAACAGAATGGATCAAGGTGCTGGATGACTTTTACAGCGGTTTTAGAGAGCGCCTGGAAAAAGCGGAACAGGAAATGGAAAAAATCGAAATCCGTGATGAACCGGCGGGTATCACATGTGAGAACTGCGGGCATGAAATGGTCTATAAAATGGGCAGGTACGGCAAATTCCTGGCCTGTTCCAATTTTCCTGAGTGCCGTAACACCAAACCGATTTTAAAGAAAATCGGTGTGACATGTCCTAAATGTAAACAAGGTGACGTGGTGGAGCGAAAATCGAAAAAGAATCGGAAGTTTTACGGATGTGACCGCTATCCTGAATGTGATTTCGTCTCCTGGGATAAACCGATTTCAAGGCCATGTCCGAAATGTGATTCAGTACTGGTGGAAAAGAAAACAAAAAAGGAAACGCGCGTGCAATGCACCAATTGTGACTATAAAGAAACTGCAGAAAATTAACTGCCTGCTGATGTCAGGCAGTTTTCTTTTGGTAAATTTGGGGAATTTGGTAATACGAAGTGAAGTTGGCTTATCACATTTTGTTCATAGAAATGAAAGTTTTTTGATAATTCTATTCTTAATGATTGACTATTTAAAATCAAACATATATAATTACGCATTGGAAAGATGATTTACTTGACAGTATAGCAAATATTTAAAGCAGAGCCTGTTTAATTTAACTAGGGGTTTTAGCAGGAATGTGTCTGTTTCAGAATTTTATTATAATTTTGTCAAGTTTATTGCATTCAGACAATTTGTGTGGTATGATTTATTCGCTGTTAAGCGGGGTGTAAACTTGGATAACTTTACCGAGTTCAGTAGAGCATTTAGGGAGTATTTACAAATTGAAAAGAATGCTTCACCATTTACCATTAAATATTATATGGAAGATTTAAAAAGTTTTTTTGCTTTTTTGGATGAAGAAGCGGTCAGCCGCCTTGAGGATGTTGATCACCAGCTGATTCGCATATACCTTACAAGGCTGCACGACAAAAAATTGGGACGAAGATCTGTGTCCCGAAAAATGTCCAGCCTGAAAAGTCTTTATCGCTATCTCGAGCGTCATAATCATGTGGAAGATAACCCGTTCATTTATGTGAGTATTCCGAAGGCCGAAAAGCCTATTCCGGGATTTTTATATACGGAGGAATTGGAAAAACTGTTTGAAGTGAACGATTTAACTGATCCTCTGGGGCAGCGCAACCAGGCATTGATTGAAACGCTTTATGCAACTGGTATACGCGTCAGTGAATGCCAGGGAATGAAGCTTTCGGATATTGATTTTACCATCGGTACGATGTTCATTAAAGGCAAAGGCAACAAAGAGCGGTATATGCCTTTTGGCCGTTTTGCTGAAATTGCCTTGGAAACTTACCTGAATGATGGGAGAGAAACCTTGCTGAAAAAGGCAGGATCTGCCACGGACGCTGTCTTTCTGAATGCGAGAGGAGGTCCGCTGACTGCCAGAGGAATCAGCACAATTTTGGATAAAATGGTTGAAAAAGCCGCTATGACTGTTCATGTACACCCGCATAAATTACGTCATACATTCGCTACCCATCTGTTGAATGAGGGAGCTGACCTCCGCACGGTACAGGAGTTACTTGGACATGAAAATTTATCATCAACGCAAATTTATACACACGTAACCAAGGATCGTCTGCGCCATGTATACATGAATAGTCATCCGAGAGCAAAAGAATAATCTTCTTAGGAAGAGGTGATGAATGTGGCGGCTGAAATGCATGCGACTACAATTTTTGCTGTTCAGCATAACGGTCAGTGTGCAATGAGTGGTGACGGTCAAGTCACACTGGGCAATGGAGTTGTTATGAAACATAAAGCGCAAAAGGTCCGTTCGCTTTATAAGGGTCAGGTTCTTGCGGGTTTTGCAGGTTCTGTAGCTGATGCATTTACATTATTTGAAAAGTTTGAAGAAAAATTGGAAGCTTTTGATGGCAACCTTGCCAGAGCTGCAGTGGAATTGGCAAAAGAATGGCGGAGTGATAAAGTCCTTCGCAGACTGGAAGCTATGCTTATTGTCATGAACAAGGAAAAAATGTTTCTTGTATCAGGAACCGGTGAGGTCATTGAGCCTGATGATGGTATTCTTGCGATTGGTTCAGGCGGTAACTACGCATTGAGTGCCGGCAGGTCATTAGTCAGACATGCCAACAGTCTGTCAGCAAAGGACATTGCTCAGGCAGCCCTTGAGATAGCCGGTGAAATATGTATCTACACAAATGACTACATTACACTGGAGGTACTTGATTAATAAGGAGGCCTTTGTTGAATGGGTATGGATTATACTCCAAAGCAAATTGTGGAGCAGCTTGATCAGTATATAGTAGGCCAGTCTGAAGCTAAAAAATCAGTTTCCGTGGCATTGAGAAACCGATACCGTCGGATGAAACTTGACGAGAAAATCAAAGATGAGATTGTACCCAAAAATATTTTAATGATTGGTCCTACCGGTGTCGGTAAAACTGAGATTGCACGACGGTTGGCAAATATGGTCAGTGCACCTTTTGTAAAAGTTGAAGCGACCAAATTTACTGAAGTCGGATACGTTGGCCGTGATGTTGAATCAATGGTGCGTGACCTGGTTGAAATGTCTTTGCGCATGGTCAAGGAAGAGAAAATGAGTGAAGTAAAAGACCGTGCTGAAAAAGAGGCCGATAAAAAACTTGTCGAACTGCTTGTGCCACAGGCAAAAAAACAAAACAATATGAAAAATCCATTTGAAATGTTGTTTTCGGCACAGGAAGATGATGACGACTCTGAGGAAGCACCTAAAGACGATGAAATCAGAAACAAGCGGAAACGGGTTGAACATCAGCTGGCATTAGGGGAATTAGAGGACCAAACCGTAACAGTTGAAATCGAGGAATTCCCACCCTCGATGTTTGATATGCTTCAGGGTTCAGGAATGGAACAAATGGGAATGAACATGCAGGATGCTCTTGGCCAGTTCATGCCGAAAAAGAAAAAGAAGCGAAAGCTTCCTGTATCAGAGGCGAGAAAAGTATTAACAACCCAGGAAGCTCAAAAGCTTGTTGATATGGATGAAGCAGCACAGGAAGCGATCACCCGCGCCGAACAGTCCGGAATGTTATTTATCGATGAAATTGATAAAGTCACCGGGGAACAGAGCGGCGCTTCAGCAAATGTATCACGTGAAGGTGTACAGAGGGACATTCTGCCGATAGTTGAGGGATCAACAGTCGTTACAAAGCATGGCCCTGTCAAAACTGACCATATGCTGTTTATTGCAGCAGGTGCATTTCATACGGCAAAGCCATCCGATTTGATACCGGAGCTTCAGGGAAGGTTCCCAATCCGTGTGGAACTGGAAAAGTTGGTTGTTGAAGATTTTAAACGGATTTTAATGGAGCCATCCAATGCCTTGTTGAAACAATATTCAGCATTATTAAAAACAGAAGGTATAAACGTTGCATTTACAGACCAAGCTGTAAATAGATTGGCAGAAATTGCCTTTCAGGTTAATCAGGAAACGGATAATATTGGTGCAAGAAGACTTCATACGATACTTGAAAAGTTACTAGAAGACTTATCGTTTGAAGCTCCTGATATTAATATGGAGACGATTGAGATCACGGAAGACTATGTCGACAAAAAATTAAGCAATATCATTAAAAATAAAGATTTAAGTCAATTTATTCTTTAAATGAATGAAATGGAGGAATTTTAGAATGGAACTTTTAGAACGCGCAAGAAAAATTAATGCAATGCTGCAGAAAACAACCGGCAAATCGGTGAACTTTAACGATATGTCTGCAACTCTCAGAGATGTTATCAAAGGCAATGTTTTTATAGTCAGCAGGCGAGGCAAGTTGTTGGGTTATGCAATTAATCAGGAAATTGAAAATGAGCGGATGAAATCAATGCTTGAGGAAAGACAATTTCCTGAAGAGTATACGCATGGATTGTTCAATATCTATGAAACAACCGCGAACCTGAATATCGACAGTCCGTTCACGGCTTTCCCAGTAGAAAACCGCGAATTATTCAAAAATGGTTTGACAACTATTGTCCCGATAATCGGCGGCGGAGAACGCTTGGGTACACTTGTGCTCAGCAGGCTTTCAGACAGTTTCAATGAAGATGATCTGCTGCTTGGTGAATATGGTGCGACTGTTGTCGGTATGGAGATCCTGCATGAAAAAACTGAAGAAATCGAGGTTGAAGCCAGAAGTAAAGCTGTTGTACAAATGGCAATCAGCTCACTTTCTTACAGTGAACTGGAAGCTATCGACCACATCTTTGAAGAGCTGAATGGTCATGAAGGGTTGCTTGTTGCCAGTAAAATAGCCGACAGAGTCGGAATTACCAGATCAGTTATCGTTAACGCCCTAAGAAAACTGGAAAGCGCCGGCGTTATCGAATCCCGTTCACTTGGCATGAAAGGAACATATATCAAAGTGTTAAATGATAAGTTCCTTGTTGAATTGGAAAAACTTCGTTCCAGATAAGTCGATTTAATCTTTTAAAAAAACGGTTATCATCATGATAACCGTTTTTTAAAGCTGTTTTTAGATAGATTTCTTTTAAAGTGCTGATCGCAAAAACAAATAAGAAACCATACAATAATCCTTGATTGGTCATGATTGTTATGATATATTTACTTTTGGTGTAATACTGTGTTCACAATCGGATGTGGACATAAACACACACGCTCAGTTATTTGCATGCTGGGTGCCATTTTAGGGAATGGTCTTTATGCAAAAATGATCTGAAGCGGAGGAAAAAACCATTAGGAGGAATTTTATATGTCAGTAATTTCAATGAAACAATTGCTGGAAGCTGGTGTGCATTTCGGACATCAGACACGCCGTTGGAATCCAAAGATGAAAAAATATATCTTTACTGAACGTAACGGCATTTATATCATTGACCTGCAGAAAACGGTCAAGAAAGTTGATGAAGCGTACAATTATGTAAAAGACATTGCTGCAAATGGCGGCTCGGTTCTTTTCGTAGGTACAAAAAAACAAGCGCAGGATTCTGTTCGCGATGAAGCAACCCGTTCTGGGATGTTTTATGTAAACCAGCGCTGGCTGGGCGGAACGCTGACAAACTTTCAGACGATCCGTAAGCGTATCAACCGCTTGAAAGATATTGAACAGATGGAAGAGGACGGCACTTTCGATGTGCTTCCTAAAAAAGAAGTTGTCGGACTGATGAAGGAAAAAGACCGCCTCGTTAAGTTCCTGGGCGGAATCAAAGAAATGAATAAACTGCCAGATGCTATGTTTGTTATCGACCCGCGCAAAGAGCGTATTGCCATTGCTGAAGCACATAAATTGAACATTCCGATTATCGCTATGGTTGATACAAATTGCGATCCGGATGAAGTTGATTATGTGATTCCTGCAAATGATGACGCCATTCGTGCTGTGAAACTGCTCACTTCCAAAATGGCAGACGCCATTTTGGAAGTAAAACAAGGCGAGGAAACAGAAGAAGTGCAAACAGAAGAAGCACAGCCTGAAGAAGATGAAGCAGTTGCCGCAGAAACTGAAAAAAATAAAGAATAGTAATGCAAAAAAGGACAGGTGATAAGGGGATAGAGCCTTTTATCACCTTTTTTTCAAGGAGATAAATGATTGGATAACCAAAGGAGGAGTCGTTATGGCGATTACGGCGAAATTAGTTAAAGAACTTCGTGAGACAACCGGTGCCGGAATGATGGATTGTAAAAAAGCCCTTCAGGAATCTGACGGTGATATGGATAAGGCAATCGAGTTCCTGCGTGAAAAAGGAATGGCGAAAGCTGCGAAAAAAGCAGATCGAATTGCTGCTGAAGGTTTAGCGCATATTGAAGTTGACGGAAATACAGCAGTGCTGCTGGAAGTCAATTGTGAAACCGACTTTGTCACTAAAAATGATCAGTTCAAGGAATTACTGTCAGAACTTGGCAAGCACATTGTCAAACAAAAACCTGAAACAGTTGAAGAGGCTCTCAACCAGGAACTTCATGGTGATGGCGATACAGTTGAAAAATATATCAACGCAACTGTGGGTAAAATCGGTGAGAAAATTTCACTCCGCCGTTTCTCTTTAATGGATAAAACTGATAATGATGCATTTGGCGCATATCTTCATATGGGTGGTTCAATCGGAGTCCTGGCACTGCTTGAAGGCACTACAGATGAAGAGCTTGCAAAAGATATTGCTATGCATGCTGCTGCGGTAAGCCCGCGCTATGTTTCAAGAGATGAGGTTCCGGAGCAGGAGGTCAACAGTGAACGCGAATTACTGAAGACTCAGGCATTGAACGAAGGAAAGCCGGAGCATATTGTGGAGAAAATGGTCGAGGGCCGTCTCAGCAAGTTCTTCGAAGAGATTTGCCTCCTGGAGCAAAATTTTGTAAAAGACCCGGATCAGAAAGTGGAAAAATATGTATCTGATAAAGGTGCATCAGTTAAAACATTCACCCGTTATGCAGTAGGTGAAGGTATGGAAAAACGGGAGGAAAATTTTGCTGAAGAAGTTATGAACCAAATGAAAAAATAATGAATCAGAACGAAATGGGGAACGCGGTATGGTGGTTCCCTATTTCGCTAATACATGAGAAATAAAGCGACAGAACCCTTGTTGATACTTAAAACACTATATAATCCCGATGGAGGTAATCATGACAACAGCTCGATACCGTAGAATTGTGTTAAAATTAAGTGGTGAAGCATTAAGCGGCGAACAAGGCTATGGAATTGAACCGCAAGTGATCCAATCGGTTGCATCCCAAATAAAAGGGGTTGCTGAATTGGGCGTGGAAGTGGCTGTAGTCGTTGGCGGCGGAAATATCTGGCGCGGCAAAGTCGGGAGTGAAATGGGGATGGATCGTGCGACAGCTGATTACATGGGCATGCTCGCTACCATTATGAATTCCCTTGCGCTTCAGGACAGTCTTGAGAATAACGGGATTCCAACACGTGTTCAAACATCGATTGAAATGCGCCAGGTGGCAGAACCTTATATAAGAAGAAAAGCAATACGCCATCTTGAAAAGAAACGCGTTGTCATTTTTGCTGCAGGAACCGGAAACCCTTATTTTTCAACTGATACAACAGCGGCATTAAGAGCTGCTGAAATTGAAGCTGAAGTCATTCTGATGGCTAAAAACAATGTAGATGGTGTGTATTCCGATGACCCGAAAGTTAATAAGACCGCGGAAAAATATACAGAGATTTCCTATATGAAAATGCTGAATGAAGGCCTTGGAGTTATGGACTCCACCGCATCATCACTTTGTATGGATAATGATATTCAATTAATCGTCTTCTCCATTACAGAAGAAGGCAATATTAAACGTGTCGTTCAAGGCGACCCAATTGGCACAACAATAAAGGGGGACTGACCATGTCCGATCAAATTATTAAAGAAACACGAAGTAAAATGGAACAGGCTGTGCAGGCTTTTTCTAAAAACCTCGCAACAATTCGTGCGGGACGGGCAAATCCGTCAATTCTGGACACCGTTATTGTCGATTATTATGGTGCTGCAACACCGCTAAACCAGCTGGCAACGATTTCTGCACCTGAAGCAAGGCTTCTCGTCATTACACCATTCGACAAATCGTCAGTGAGTAATATTGAAAAAGCGATTCAAAAAGCTGATTTAGGATTATCCCCGTCCAGTGATGGAAATGTAATTCGAATTAATATACCGGCACTGACGGAAGAACGTCGTAAAGAATTGGTGAAAGTTGTTGGTAAATACGCTGAAGAAGCGCGTATACAGGTGAGAAATGTCCGGCGGGAATCCAATGACCAGCTGAAAAAAGCCGAGAAGAATGGTGATCTGACAGAAGATGACCTGAAAAGAGAGCAGGATAATGTTCAAAAAGAAACAGATAAACACATTAATAAAATCGAAGAGTACGTTAAAAACAAAGAAAAAGAAATATTGGAAGTCTAAGGATGAAGATTTAGTCAAATAAGCTGTTGTGGCCCTCTTGTCTAAGAGGGCTTTTGTTTCCACCGGCATAAAAATCGTCCGGATGTAAAGAACTTAAATCCGGAATTCCTTAAAGTATAGGAAAAGCACAGACTTTTGCTGTTAAGCTGGGTTTTTCTTATATTTTAAGGAATTCATCATAAAATTTGCGAATTAAAGTGATATAATGGTAATTCAACATAATAGGATAATAATATCGCGGATTTATTTTCATGATATACAGGCTTCATCAACGATATCGGAGGACAAATTATGCCAATGAAACTTCCCTTTTTTAAAAATAAAAAAACGAAGGTGACAGAAGAGACGGACCTTGATAATATACCGGAACATGTAGCCATTATTATGGACGGAAATGGACGATGGGCAAAAAAACGGGGCCTTCCCCGGATTGCCGGTCATAAAGAAGGCATGGAAGTTGTTAAAAAGGTAGTTAAGACGGCTGTGAACTGCCATGTTAAAGTTCTGACACTATACGCCTTTTCAACAGAAAATTGGCGACGCCCAAAGTCAGAAGTTGATTATCTTTTAGGTTTACCCAAAGAATTTTTACATATTTACTTGCCCGAGCTGATTGATAACAATGTCAAAATTGATACCATTGGCAATTTCGATGTACTTCCGGGTCATACAAAGGAAGCTGTACGCTATGCCAAAGAACAGACAAAAGATAATGATGGATTATTATTAAATTTTGCTTTAAACTATGGTAGTAGATTTGAAATAATACAAGCTATCAGGCAAATTATAACAGACATTGACAGCACAAAGCTTACACTGGATAAACTTGATGAACATACATTTTCAGAATACCTCTATACGACCGGATTATCGGATCCGGATTTATTAATCCGGACGAGCGGTGAACAGCGGTTAAGCAATTTTTTGCTGTGGCAGCTCGCCTATTCCGAATTTTGGTTTACAGAAGTGCTTTGGCCCGATTTTTCGGATGAGATGTTTAAGGAGGCACTGCATGACTACCAGCAGAGGAAACGGCGCTATGGAGGTGTATAAGGTGTTGAACGAGCTATGAAAGAGCGAACCATAACAGCATTATTGGCATTTCTTATATTTATTCCTGCGGTTGTGATAGGCGGCATTATTTTTCAATTATTAGTTTACTTGCTGGCATCGATAGCATTGTTTGAATTGATCCGTATGCGCCAAATCAGTCATTACTATACTCCTGCCATTTTTGCGCTTCTGTCTTTATGGCTGCTGATGCTTCCTGATTCTTCGCATTTTTTGCTTGGATTCGAAAAAATTGAAGTGTTTATGATTTTTGTTTTATTCCTGTTGTCATATACCGTAATGGCAAAGAATAAGTTTACATTTGATGATGCCGGTTTTGTCTTGTTGGCAATAACGTATGTCGGAATGGGCTTCTTTTACCTGCTCGAAACAAGAGACGGCAGTGCTCCAGCCGGCTTAGCAAACATTTTTTATGTATTGGTTGTGATTTGGGCGACGGATACGGGTGCATATTTTTGCGGGCGTGCGTTTGGCAAGCATAAATTATGGCCGGAAATAAGCCCGAACAAAACAATCGAAGGGGCTCTTGGCGGAATTGTACTGGCTGTCGTTATTGGCATGATTTTTCATATCGCCTTTCCGTTTCCATATGATATGATAATTGTAATAGCAGTTTCAGTTCTGGTGTCAATTGCCGGCCAGATAGGCGATTTGGTTGAATCGGCTTTTAAACGCCATTATGGAGTTAAAGACTCAGGGAACTTGCTGCCGGGCCATGGCGGTATCCTTGATCGGCTGGACAGTCTTTTATTCGCGTTGCCGCTTTTGCATTTCATCAATTTTTTTACGTAATACCGATGTCAAAGAATAGGATGGAATAGCCCGGAAGATAATAGTTTGTATCATAAATAACCTTTATCATATAAAGGACGGTGCTTCGTTTGACCACAGTTATAGCTTTTATATTCATGTTTGGACTGCTTGTGTTTATCCATGAATTCGGTCATTTAATTTTTGCAAAAAGGGCAGGAATGCTGGCGCGTGAGTTTGCAATTGGTTTTGGCCCAAAGGTTTTTGCCTTTACTAAAAATGAAACGGTCTATACAATCCGCCTGCTGCCAATTGGCGGTTATGTGAGGGTAGCAGGTGAGGATCCGGAAATCATTGAATTGAAACCCGGTCAGCATATTGGTCTGGAATTTAATGATGAAGGCAAAGTAAATAAAATCATTGTTAATCATAAATCGAAACATCCCAATGCGCGTATTATTGAGGTTGAACATGCGGATTTGGATCATGAGCTGCTCATTCAAGGGTATGAACCCGATGAGGAAGATGAGAAGTTAAGCTTTCAGGTAGATCGCAAAGCATTCTTTGTGATGGATGAAGAAGAAACACAAATCGCCCCATTTGACCGGCAATTTGCTTCTAAAAGTGTCGGCAAACGTGGAATGCAATTATTCGCAGGTCCATTGATGAACTTTGTGCTGGCGATTGTTATATTCATTATCGTCGGATTGGTTCAGGGGGTGCCGGTTGACGAGGCAAAAATAGCCAGTGTACAGTCTGACAGCCCTGCAGAAGAAGCAGGCATCCAGGTTGGTGATGAAGTTGTGCAAATAAATGGAAACGCCATTTCAACCTGGGAGGGGTTTACCGATATTGTTGAAAATAACCCGGGCGAAGAACTTACCATGACAGTACAGCGTGACGATGGTACAGAGATGTTGACCATAACACCCGCCAAAATTGAGGGGCAAGGTATCACAATCGGACAGGTAGGGGTCCGGCAGGCATCAGAAAAATCATTCATCAGATCGTTTCCGTACGGGTTTGAACGGGCGTATGAAACGACAACTTTGATTCTTACTAACCTGACTATGCTGATAACCGGGCAATTACCCATTGATGTTCTATCCGGTCCTGTAGGAATCTATGATGCAACAGATCAGGTTGTCCAATCCGGTTTTATGACGTTTTTGATGTGGACCGCGATATTGAGTGTTAACTTGGGGATTGTCAACTTAGTGCCGCTTCCGGCACTTGACGGTGGACGACTGCTGTTTGTAGGTATTGAAGCAGTTCGCGGAAAGCCGATTGATCCGCAAAAAGAAGGGATCGTCCATTTCGTCGGTTTCGCGTTGCTGATGCTGCTGATGATTGTTGTCACATGGAATGACATTCAGCGTTTATTCTTGTAAGCTGGAAAGATTGGAAGATTGGCGTCATAAGGTGAAATCGATAATAGGAATCGCTTAAACTTAAGGTAAAACCCTTGTCTATCTTTCTGGCAGGGGTTTTCCATCATTATCCCGCATATAACGGATAGTCATCCGCCAAAGAACACCGGCTGATTATCCGTATATGTCCGATTCTGTTCAACTAATATTCAGCGGGGAAAAACCACCCACTGAATGAAGTTTCACTTTATTGTCGGGGGCTAACAATATCAGGAGGAACTATGATGGATATTTCAAAAAAAGAGAAAATGAATTTGCTGCTGGAACAAATGGGAATTTCCGGGGAGCAGACGGATGCTCACTTTAAAGATAGTCAATTGGTTAAACTGGAAGTACATAAGCAATCAAAAACGTGGCATTTTCATATTCGCCTTAACCAGCTGCTGCCAACAGAAATATATGCACTGCTATCTGCCAAATTACAGGAAACGTTTCAGCAATTTGCGCAGATTGAATGGACATTGTACACAGACAACAAGGAGTGTGCTGAAGAAACCGTAATAGCTTACTGGCAGCATTTCCTTCAGTCAGTATCCATTTTATCACCAGCGTATAAAGATCTTGTTTTTGATCAGGTTCCAGGTGTTAACAATAATAAGATTATGTTAACTGCAAGGAATGAAGCTGAAGGCAATGCGCTTAAAAAACGTCTCGAAAAACCATTTCAGGATTTTTGCCATAAAATCGGAGCATCGCTGTTTTCACTGGAAATAGAAGTTAAAAATGAAGCTGGCGAACTGAAAAAGTTCAGGGAGCAAAAAGCGTTGGAAGATCAGGAACTGGTTTTGAAAACCATGCAGCAAAAAGAAAAACGTGATCATGACCGTCAGCAGGCTGAACAAAACAAGCCGGTCATGCTTGGTTATAAAATTCAGGATGAACCAATGCCGATGGAAGAGATCCAGGATGAGGAACGGCGTGTAACGGTACAAGGCTATGTTTTTTCATCTGAAATTCGCCAGCTGCGTTCCGGACGGAGCTTATTAATTGTAAAAGCAACTGACTACACAGATTCATTGCAAATTAAAATGTTTTCCAAAGGTGACGACGATGCTCACGTTTTTGAACAGTTGAAGGAAGGTATGTGGATTAAGGCAAGAGGCAGTATTCAGACGGACATGTACACAAATGAACTAGCCATGATGGCCAATGATATACACGAGGTCAAGGTAGCGATACGCATGGACGATGCTCCTGATGACGAAAAACGCATCGAATTTCATGCCCACACAACAATGAGCCAGCTGGATGCTGTTGTTTCGCCATCAGCACTCATTGGGCAAGCGGCAAGCTGGGGGCATAAAGCAATCGCAATCACCGACCATGGCGGTGTCCAGGGATTTCCTGAGGCTCATGCTGCCGGTGAGAAGCATGGTCTTAAAGTTATATATGGCGTTGAGGCCAATTTAGTTGATGACGGGGTGCCGATTGCCTATAACGAGAGTGATGTTGGTTTGGCTGAGGGCACATACGTCGTGTTTGACGTCGAAACAACAGGACTTTCTGCCGTTTATGATACAATTATTGAACTTGCTGGCGTAAAAATTCATCAGGGAGAGGTGGTTGATCGATTTGAGTCATTCGCCAACCCACACCAGCCGCTGTCACAAACGACAATAGATCTGACCGGGATTACGGAAGATATGGTCAAAGATGCGCCCGAAATTGATGATGTTTTAAAAGATTTTCATGAGTGGATGGATGATAGCATCCTGGTGGCACATAATGCGAGTTTTGACATCGGTTTTTTAAACCAGGGATTTCAAAGGGTTGACTATGCTAAAGTAGCTAACCCTGTTATCGATACACTGGAACTTTCACGCTTTTTATATCCGGAATTGAAGAATCACCGGCTGAATACGATGTGCAAGCATTTGGATATCGAACTGACCCAGCATCACCGCGCAATCTATGATGCAGAGGCTACTGGTTATTTATTATGGAAACTTGTACAAGGTTTACTTGAAAAAGAAATTGTCAGCCATAATCAATTAAACAATCATATGGGTGAAGGAGATGCTTATAAACGCTCGCGCCCATCACATTGCACATTGATTGCTCGTACACAGGAAGGTATGAAAAACCTTTATAAGCTGGTTTCTTATGCGCATGTTAATTACTTCTACCGGGTGCCCCGGATTCCAAGATCACTTCTGCAAAAACACCGGAATGGGATTCTTGTCGGAACGGCCTGTGACCAGGGCGAAGTTTTTGAGACAATGATGCAGAAATCGACGGATGAAGCTGAAAAAGCAGCCGAATTCTATGATTATATTGAAGTTCAGCCGCCTTCCAACTATGCTCACTTAATTGAGAAGGAACTTGTTCAGAATGAGTCACAGATTCTGGATATCATTTCAAAACTGACCGAGATGGGTGAACGTATGAATAAACCTGTTCTGGCAACAGGAAATGTTCATCATCTCGAAGAACATGATAAAATCTACCGGCAAATTCTGATTGCATCACAGGCTGGTAATCCATTAAACAGGCAAACACTTCCAGATACATCATTTCGGACAACCAGTGAAATGATTGATCGTTTTGGTTTTCTTGGAAAAGATAAAGCAAAGGAAATCGTAGTTAATAACACGAAGGCTTTGGCGGATGAAATTGAAGGGGTATCCCCGGTTAAGGATGGTCTGTTTACACCGACAATCGAAGGTGCCGAACAGGAAATGCGTGACCTTTGTTACAATCGCGCCAGAGAGATTTATGGTGAACCGGTTCCGGAAATCGTAACGGACAGGCTTGAAAAGGAGCTCTCCAGCATTATAGGACATGGTTTTTCGGTTATTTACCTGATTTCTCATAAACTGGTTAAAAAGTCACTTGATGATGGATATCTGGTTGGTTCCCGCGGATCGGTCGGCTCTTCCCTTGTAGCCACCATGTCGGAAATAACCGAAGTCAATCCATTGCCGCCGCATTATGTCTGTACTGATTGTCACTATCACGAGTTTATAACAGATGGATCTATCGGCAGCGGTTTTGATTTAAAAGATAAGGAATGTCCGGACTGCGGCAAGCCGTTAACAAAAGACGGGCATGATATTCCATTTGAGACGTTCCTTGGTTTCAAAGGTGATAAAGTGCCGGATATTGATTTGAATTTCTCGGGAGAATATCAGCCGAGGGCTCATAACTACACAAAGGTCCTGTTTGGCGAAGAGAAAGTGTTTCGTGCCGGAACGATCGGCACCATCGCAGAAAAAACGGCTTATGGATATGTGAAAGGCTATGCCTCAGACAAACAGCTTGTCTATAAAAATGCGGAAATCGATCGCCTTGTGCAAGGCTGTACGGGTGTGAAACGAACAACCGGCCAGCACCCGGGCGGGATCATAGTTGTCCCTGAGGATAAGGAGATTTTTGATTTCACACCGATTCAATATCCGGCTGATGACCGGAAAAGTGAATGGCAGACGACTCATTTTGATTTCCATTCGATTGATGATAATCTGCTGAAGCTGGACATACTCGGACATGATGATCCGACTGTGATCCGGATGCTGCAGGATTTAAGCGGGATCGATCCCAAAACAATCCCGACCGATGATGATGAAGTCATGAAGATATTTTCCGGTCCGGAATCATTGGGTATTACGCCTGAACAAATCAATTGCAAGACAGGCACATTGGGTGTACCGGAGTTTGGCACGAGATTTGTAAGACAAATGCTCGAGGATACGAAACCGGATACCTTTGCTGAACTCGTTATTATATCGGGCTTATCCCATGGCACTGACGTGTGGCTGGGTAATGCGGAAGAGCTGATTAATGAAGGTATTTGTGAATTGCCGGATGTTATTGGCTGTCGTGATGACATTATGGTGTATTTGCTTCACAAAGGGCTGGAGCCGTCACTTGCCTTTACGATTATGGAATATGTGCGTAAAGGCAGAGGACTGAAGGACGAATGGATCGAGGAAATGAAAAAGCATGGTGTACCGGATTGGTATATTGAATCATGCAAAAAGATTAAATACATGTTCCCGAAAGCCCATGCTGCCGCCTATGTTCTAATGGCCGTACGAATCGCCTATTTTAAAGTGCACTACCCAATTTATTTCTATGCAGCTTACTTTTCAGTCCGGGCAGGTGATTTTGAACTGGACACGATGATTCAGGGGTCCAGTGCCATCAGACAGCGGATTGAAGCTATTATGAATAAAGGTATTGATGCTTCGCCAAAAGAAAAAAGTCTGCTCACTGTCCTGGAAGTAGCGCTGGAAATGTGTGAACGGGGCTATTCGTTCCAGAAGGTTGATTTATACCGGTCAAAAGCTTCTGAATTTATCGTGGACGGTGCTTCATTGATCCCGCCTTTTGATGCAGTGGACGGTCTCGGCACGAACGCTGCGATTAATGTCGTTAAAGCACGTGAAGATGGTGAGTTCTTGTCAAAAGAGGATCTTCGACAGCGCAGCAAAATTTCCAAAACAGTTTTGGAATACCTCGATAATCATGGCTGTTTAGAGGGGATGGCTGAAAAAAATCAGTTATCTTTGTTTTGATTGAAATTACCCAACGAGGCAAAAATGTTCGTGATATGATTAAAGGATATGAAATCTGCGTCACTTGAAAACACAGCTCACTCCGCCAATATAACAACTTCTTGCAACATAAGGTGCAATATGATATAGTTCTATTGGTAAGCAATGGTACGAACGATTGAAGGAGTGGGATTTCCCGCTCCTTCTTCATACTTGAATCATTTCACATGTCTTCCCTTGCCACCTCATTCGGCAGGGGTTTTATATTAATAGAAGGACCATACACAAATGAAATGGAGTACGATGGTTCATACTAAGCAGTAATGACAATTGAATAAAGGAGGATATGTGTTGAGCGAAATAGTGAAAACGACAGAGAAATTAGTTGAACCGATATTGGAAGAAAGAGGGTTGGACTTAGTAGACGTTGAATATGTGAAAGAGGGAAAAAATTGGTTTCTGCGGGTTTATATCGATAAGGAAGGCGGTGTCGATATTGATGAATGCGGCATCGTGTCAGAGCAGCTGGGTGAGAAGCTTGACGAGAGAGACCCGATCAATGGCGCCTATTTTTTGGAAGTATCATCACCCGGCGTCGAGCGTCCTCTGAAATCCAAAGCTGATTTTGAGAAAAACGTGGGCAGCAATGTTTATATAAAGCTGTATGAGCCAATAAATGGCGAGAAAGAATATGAAGGAATATTAACGGAATTTACTGATGAAACAGCAATTGTTGTTTATAGAGTAAAGACCCGTGAAAAACAGGCAGAAATACCATACGAAAAAATAGCTAAAGCCAGATTAGCTGTATCATTGTAAAGGGGGAAACGAAAAAGTGAACAATCAGTTGTTTGATGCGATTGATTATTTGGAAAAAGAAAAAGGAATTGACAAGGATGTCCTGATGGAGGCATTGGAAGCGGCCTTGATCTCTGCCTATAAGAAGAACTTCAAATCTGCAGCGAACGTTCGCGTGGATATTGATGAAGAATCTGCAACAATGCGTGTATTTTCCCGAAAAACAGTTGCGGAAGAAGTTGAAAACAACTTGGAAGAGATATCGCTCGAGGAAGCAAGAGAAATCGATCCCAACTATGATGCAGAAGATGTTATTGAAGTCGAAGTGACACCAAGAGATTTCGGACGTATTGCTGCTCAGGCAGCAAAGCAAGTTGTCACCCAACGTGTGAGGGAAGCAGAACGAGGTGTCATCTTCAGTGAATATGTTGACCGTGAAGAGGATATCATGACAGGTATTATTTCCCGGAAAGACTCGCGATTCGTTTACGTAAACCTTGGGAAAATTGAAGCAAAACTTGCTGAATCCGAACAGATGCCTGCCGAGGACTACTATGTGCATGACCGGCTGAAAGTGTTTGTCAATAAAGTGGAAAACACAAGCAAGGGTCCGCAAATTTATATCTCACGCTCTCACCCGGGGTTATTGAAACGTCTGTTTGAAATGGAAGTGCCGGAAATTTATGATGGTACTGTAGAAATCAGATCTGTAGCGCGTGAAGCAGGGGATCGTTCCAAAATATCGGTCCATGCAGATGATCCTGAAATCGATGCTGTCGGTTCCTGTGTCGGACAAAAAGGACAGCGTATTCAAGTAATCGTTGATGAATTGAAAGGTGAAAAAATTGATGTTGTCGAATGGTCAGAGGACCCGGTTGTGTATGTTTCCAATGCATTAAGCCCGTCAAAGGTGGTTGATGTACTGGTCGATGAAGCTGATAAGGCAACAACCGTCATTGTCCCGGATTATCAGTTATCACTGGCAATCGGTAAACGCGGACAAAATGCCCGCCTGGCTGCTAAATTAACAGGGTGGAAAATTGATATAAAAAGTGAGTCACAAGCCCGTGAAGAAGGACTTTTAATTGACGGTAATGAAGAAGAACCGGACGATGATTCTTATTCTGACGATAACGAAGACTTGTTTTGACTTCAGAGACTATAAATCATGGCATGCCTTATCAGAAAAACTTTGTGCTCAATGTGAATCGGTGCGAATACGGGGTTTTTCTAAGAGTAGGAGGGTAGTCCGATGGCTAGGAAGAAGCGGAAAATACCGCAACGGAAGTGTGTTGTAACAAATGAGATGAAGCCCAAAAAAGAGTTGATCCGCATCGTCCGTAATAAGGAAGGCGAGGTTTTTGTGGATCCCACCGGCAAAAAAAACGGGCGCGGTGCCTATGTTTCAAATGATCTGGCGGTTATTGAAAAGGCTGAAACAACCGGCATTTTAAACCGGCAGCTGAATACGGAAATCGAATCATCGATTTATGAAGAATTAAAAGAGTTCGTTAAAGGGAATGCAGATGAAGGATAATTATTTAAATCTGATAGGTCTGGCCTACCGAGCCAGGAAGTGTTCGCTGGGGGAGGAAACGATTGTAAAAGATATTCAGCAAAGAAAAGCGAAACTTGTATTGCTGGCAAATGATGCCGGACCCCGTACACGAAAAAAAATCATTAACAAATGTAAAACCTATGAAGTGCCATTTGAAATAGTTGATGATAGAGAAACTCTATCGAATGCTATCGGAAAACCCCAAAGAGTAGCTGTAGCTATTTTGGATTCAGGATTTGCTGCCAAAATCAACTCGCTGCTGGGGTAATCAATCTTGGGGGTGGACATATGAGCAAAATGCGTATATATCAATATGCGAAGCAAAATAATACAACAAGCAAAGAAGTCATTCAGCATTTAAAAGATTTAAATATTGATGTAAAAAATCACATGTCGACGGTTTCAATCGAAACAATTGTGAAATTGGATGAAAAGTTTGCACCAAAACAGCCTGTTAAAAATGAAAAGTCCAACGATAATCAGCAAAACCAAAATAAACCCAATCAATCGAAGACAAATTCCAATAATCAGGGAACGAAAGATAGGCCAAGCGGAAAACGGCATGATCAGAATCAACGCAAAAAAGGGCAACAGCAAAACAAAAGTAAGAAGCATAAAAATAACACGAATAAACGTAATTACAAGAAATCTGCATCCAAACCACAGCAACAAAAACCGGTCAAAGAAACACCGGCCAAAATTATTTATAGTGATACATTGACTGTATCTGATTTAGCAGGAAAATTAAACAAAGGTACGTCAGAAATTATTAAAAAACTAATGTTCCTGGGTGTCATGGCTAACAAAAATCAGGATTTGGATGACGATACTGTCGAACTATTGTGCGAAGAGTTCGGTGTTGAAGTTGAAAAAGAGATTATTTTGGAAGATACTGATTTTGATAAGTATCTTCAGGAAGATGATCCGTCTGATTTGGAGGAACGCCCGGCCGTTGTCACAATCATGGGTCACGTTGACCACGGTAAAACAACATTGCTGGATGCCATTCGCCATACAAAAGTGACTGAAGGTGAAGCAGGCGGCATTACGCAGCATATTGGTGCCTACCAGGTTGAAAATGACGGCAAGAAAATAACATTTCTTGATACCCCCGGCCACGCTGCCTTCACGAGTATGCGTTCCCGCGGTGCTCAAGTGACAGATATTGCTGTATTAGTGGTTGCTGCAGACGATGGTGTTATGCCGCAGACTGTGGAAGCCATTAATCACGCAAAAGCAGCTGAAGTACCGATTATCGTAGCTGTTAACAAAATGGATAAAGAAGGATCTAATCCTGACCGTGTCATGCAGGAACTGACGAATTATGAACTGATCCCTGAAGACTGGGGAGGCAAGACGATCTTCGTTAACTTGTCTGCTTTTAAACGGGAAGGTATCGATGATCTTCTGGAGATGCTTGTTCTTGTATCAGAAATGGAAGAACTAAAAGCCAATCCGAAGGCCGATGCGTTTGGTACGGTTATCGAAGCCCAGCTTGATAAGGGCAAAGGCCCTGTTGCGACCCTGCTTATTCAGAACGGTAAATTGCACGTCAGTGATTCAGTCGTTGTCGGTAATACATTTGGCCGTGTACGTGCAATGGTTAACGATGAAGGAAGACGTGTTAAAGAAGCAGACCCATCGACCCCTGTTGAAATAACCGGGTTAAACGGCGTACCACAAGCCGGAGACCAATTCCTTGTATTTAAAGATGAGAAAAAAGCGCGTCAGGTCGGTGAAGCGCGCCAGGAAAAACACATTAGGGAGAATCGGTCAGAATCAACGAAAGTAAGCCTTGATGATTTATTTGAGCAAATTAAGCAGGGTGAAATGAAAGAAATCAATGTTGTCATTAAAGCCGATGTCCAGGGGTCTGCCGAAGCGATGGCATCATCGCTTGAGAAAATAGACGTTGAAGGTGTCAATATCAGGATAATTCACACCGGTGTCGGCGCGATTAAGGAATCAGATATCATTTTAGCATCAGCATCTAATGCCATTGTGATAGGGTTTAATGTGCGGCCGGATGCCAATGCGAAAAAAGCCGCTGAATCCGAAAAAGTCGATGTGCGGCTGCACCGTGTCATTTACAAAGCGATTGAAGAAATCGAGTCAGCCATGAAAGGTATGCTCGACCCCGAATATGCAGAGAAAGTGATTGGTCAGGCAGAAGTCCGTGAAACGTTCAAAGTATCCAAAATCGGAACAATTGCCGGCAGTTATGTAACCGACGGCAAAATCACCCGTGATTCCGGTGTGCGTCTGATCCGTGACGGTGTCGTTCAATTAGAAGGTGAGATTGACACATTAAAGCGTTACAAAGATGATGTCAAAGAAGTTGCACAAAACTACGAATGCGGGATAACGATCAAAAACTTTAATGATATTAAAGAAGGCGATATTCTTGAAGCATTCGTTATGGAAGAAATTGAACGGACATGATTATTTACGCCGAAGTGGAATGCATGCTGTATGAAGGTCGTTCTCTCAAACAAAAACGTTCCATCATAAAACGTGTCACTGCTAAATTGCGGAACGAATTAAATGTCGCTGTCACAGAATTGGATTACCATGATTTGTGGCAGCGGACAAAGCTCGGCATTGTCACATTGTCCAATGAAAAAATTCACGCTGAGCAGGTAATTCAGGCGGCATTAAAAATCATTGACATCTATACAGAGTTTGAACGTACAACCACGGATGTGGAATTTCTTTAGCCTGGAGAAGACGGTCGATATAATGAGGTGATGCAAAATGAGTAACATTCGTGCAAATCGGGTTGCAGAACAGATAAAAAAAGAATTGGGCGAGCTTATCGGGCAAAAAATCAAAGACCCGCGTGTCGGATTTGTCACCGTTACAGATGTCGAAGTGACCGGTGACCTGCAGCAGGCCAAAATATTTATTTCAGTTCTTGGCAGTGAAGACGAAAAACATGAAACGCTTGTCGGTCTTGCTAAAGCAAAAGGCTTTATCCGCTCGGAAATTGGCAAGCGGATTAGGCTGAGGAAAACTCCGGAAATAACATTTGAATTTGATGAGTCCTTAGAACACGGCAATCGTATTGAGGAAATACTGCGTGATTTAAATAAATGAAATCTTATGAAACACCGGTTGATCTGACTTGTTAAAGGGTCAGATCTTTCCTTGGCAGTTAAGAAAGTATTGGATAAAGGATTAAATACGAAGGCTTTCACGGGAAAATCCGATGAAAGCCGTGTTTTTCCACATGTTTTCAGAAAGAGGCTGGAGCTGATAGTATGAATGGTATTTTACCCTTATGGAAACCAAAAGGAATGACTTCACATGATTGTGTCCTGAAAATACGCAAATTATTTCGCCTAAAAAAAGTTGGTCATACAGGGACACTTGATCCTGAAGTTGAGGGTGTTTTGCCTGTATGTATTGGCCAGGCCACTAAAATTGTCCCTTTCCTGGCTCATACCAAAAAAAACTACATAACTGCGGTAAAACTCGGAATATCGACCGAAACTGAAGACAGCCATGGTCAAGTGGTCGAAACCAAAGAGATTATATATCCTCCATCTCAACAGGAAATCGAAAACGTGTTACAATCATTTAGGGGGAAAATAACGCAAATCCCCCCTATGTACTCGGCTGTGAAAGTTGATGGAAAAAAATTGTACGAGTATGCTAGGGAAAATGAGTACGTTGAACGTCCTGAACGCAACGTTTTCATCTACAAGCTTGAGCAGTTGAAGTATGACGGTAACGACCGTTTTTGGCTGAAAGTGGAATGCTCAAGAGGCACCTATATCCGAACACTTTGTGTCGATATCGGTAGCCGTCTTGGCTACCCTGCACATATGTCTGAATTGCACAGAACAGGGACTGGTGCAATCAATAAAGAGGATACTTTTACGTTCAACGACATTGAGCAAGCAGTCAAGGCAGAAAGACACGAAGATTTACTGCTGTCAATCGGAAGCTGTCTGACACATATGCAGCATATTGATGTGGACAAGGATACACGAAAACGGGTTCTGTATGGACAAAAATTGCCTAAGCCTGAGCAGGCTCCTGAAACTGATCCCTTTCTCGTTATGTTCGATAAACAAGTTTTAGCAGTTTATCAGACGCATCCGGATAATAATAATGTTATGAAGCCGGTGCGTGTATTTAATCATGAATAATAAAAAGTGCAGGTGACGTAATTTGCGGACAATCAGATTAGCCTACCCTCATACATTAATATTGGATGAATTACCTGAAACAGCTGCTGCTATCGGATTTTTTGATGGGATTCACAAGGGTCATCAAGAGGTGATAAAGACTGCGGTAAATGAAGCAAAGTCTAAAGGCATGGAAAGTGCTGTTATCACATTCCATCCGCATCCGTCCGTGGTACTGAAAAAAGATGTCGAGCATATACAATACATTACACCATTAAGGGAAAAACAGGAGATACTGCAGCAATTGGACGTGGACCGGCTCTATATCATCACTTTTAATAAAGAATTATCATCACTTGAGCCGCAAGCATTCATCGACCATTTTATTATTAATCTAAACATTAAATCCCTTGTGGCCGGTTTTGACTTTTCCTATGGGCACAAAGGTAAAGGGAACATGCAGACAATCCAAGAACATTCGCGGGGCTTATTTGACTATACGATGATTGATCAGGTTCAATCCGGAAATCAAAAAATAAGTTCTACAAGGATCAGGGAACTGCTGAACTCCGGTCAGGTTGAAAAAGCCAATAAATTATTGAATAGACCGCTGGTTGTCCGGGGGACCGTAAAAGAAGGCGATAAACGCGGCAGAGAAATCGGATTTCCGACAGCCAATTTAGAAGTGGATCCTGAAGCACTGCTGCCAAAAATCGGGGTCTATGCTGTCAAAGTCTGTTTTAAGAATGAAGTGTATGAGGGAATGGCGAGCCTTGGCTATAACCCGACGTTTACAACAGATCGGGACGAGCCCATTATTGAGGTTAATATATTTGACTATAATAATGAGTTATATGGTGAGGAGCTTGTCCTGGAATGGCATCGCTATATCCGGGAGGAGCTCAAATTTGACAGTGCTGAAGAATTAATCAGACAAATTGAGGAAGACGAGAAACGTATCAGAGATTATTTCTATTCGGGATTGTAAAATTACTTGCTTCCTCTTGCATTTTTGTTGAAAAAGATGTACCCTTAAATACATAAACCATCGCTTGGCAAATCGTAACTCCGGCGATTGCTAGGGGATTGGGGATATGAATAACTAATGGAGGTGAGCCGATTGGCTATCACAAAAGAACGTAAGAATGAAATTATCAGTGAATATAAGGTGCATGATAATGATACTGGATCTCCGGAAGTACAGATTGCTGTAATGACTGAAGAGATCACTAAATTAAACGAGCATTTACGCGTTCACACGAAAGACCATCATTCAAGGCGGGGGCTTTTGAAAATGGTAGGAAGGCGCCGTCACTTGCTGAACTACCTGCGAAACAAAGACGTTACACGCTATCGTGAACTTATTAAAAAACTTGGTATACGCCGATAAGGAAAAGCAGGAGAAATCCTGCTTTTTTCTTCGTGTACACATAAAATTTACATTTACGCTCATTAACTATAAAATGAAACCAGTAAGTGTTTTAGAAGGGAGTTTTATTACGAATGACACAAGAGAAAAAAGAGTTCTCCACGGAAATAGCCGGCAGGACATTTACAGTTGAAACAGGAGAACTTGCAAAACAGGCAAACGGGGCATGTATGATCCGTTATGGCGATACCTCTGTATTGTCAGTGGCAACCGCTTCCAGCGAACCGAAAGACCTCCCGTTTTTTCCGCTGACTGTTAACTATGAGGAGCGGTTGTATGCGGTAGGAAAAATTCCGGGCGGCTTTATTAAACGGGAAGGCCGACCAAGTGAAAAAGCCACATTAACCTCTCGTCTGATTGACCGCCCGATTCGTCCGCTGTTCCCTGATGGGTACCGAAATGAAGTACAGGTGATCAGTACGGTGATGAGTGTCGATCAGGACTGCTCCACTGAAATTGCAGCAATGGTTGGTTCGTCAATTGCACTTTCCATATCGAATATTCCGTTTTCGGAACCGATTGCAGGTGTTCATGTCGGACGCGTCGATGGCGAATTCGTTATCAATCCGACTGTCGCGCAAGAGGAGAAAAGTGATATTGATCTGACTGTTGCCGGAACAAAAAGTGCGGTCAACATGGTCGAGGCAGGCGCTGATGAAGTTCCTGAAGATATTATGCTTGAGGCAATTATGTTCGGGCACCAGGAAATTATCCGTCTGATTGAATTTCAGGAAACAATTATTGAAGCAGTTGGAGTCCAGAAACGGGAATTCAATGCTGAGACTGCTGATGATGAACTGATTGTCAAACTTGAGGAACAGGCCAGAGGCAAATTGCTTGAAGCAATCCAGACCAAGGACAAAAAAGAACGGGAAGAAGCGATCAGCCAAACAAAAGATGACATTCTTGCATCCTTCGAAGAGGAAGGAGAAGATGTCATCAATCAGGTTAAGTCCATTATGGATGACATGGTCAAAGAAGAAGTCCGCCGGCTGATCACAAAAGAAAAGATCCGTCCTGACGGGCGCAAAAACGATGAGCTTCGTCCATTATCATCAAGAGTCGGTATTTTGCCGAGAACACACGGATCAGGTCTGTTCACGCGTGGCCAAACCCAGGCATTGAGCGTCTGTACACTGGGAGCATTAGGAGACGTTCAAATATTGGACGGGCTTGACCTGGAGGAATCCAAGCGGTTTATGCACCATTACAACTTCCCTCAATACAGTGTCGGTGAAACAGGTCCCATCAGAGGACCGGGACGCAGGGAAATCGGTCACGGGGCATTGGGCGAACGTGCCCTTGAAAAAGTCATTCCGTCTGAAAAAGACTTTCCATATACGATCAGGCTTGTATCCGAGGTATTGGAATCAAATGGTTCAACTTCACAGGCAAGTATCTGCGGCAGTACACTGGCAATGATGGATGCGGGTGTTCCGATAAAAGCACCGGTTGCCGGTATCGCAATGGGCCTAGTCAAATCGGGTGATGACTACACGATCTTAACCGATATACAGGGTATGGAAGATGCACTTGGAGACATGGACTTTAAAGTGGCCGGAACCGAGCAAGGCGTAACCGCACTGCAAATGGACATTAAGATTGAAGGCTTGTCCAAAGACATTCTGAAAGAAGCATTGTCACAGGCTAAGAATGGCCGGATGCAGATTCTTGAATCAATGCTCGCAACGATTAAGGAACCAAGGTCCGAACTGTCACAATATGCTCCTAAAATTTTAACGATGCATATCAGCCCGGATAAAATTCGTGATGTCATCGGACCAAGCGGAAAGCAGATTAACCAAATCATTGATGATACAGGCGTTAAAATTGATATCGAACAGGATGGCAGTGTCTTTATTTCCTCTTCTGATGCGGAAATGAACCAGAAGGCAAAACAGATCATTGAAGACCTTATCCGAGAAGTGGAAGCAGGCCAAATCTACCTGGGAACCGTTAAACGGATTGAAAAATTCGGAGCATTTGTTGAACTGTTTAAAGGAAAGGATGGCTTGGTCCATATATCTGAATTACAGGAAGAACGAACGAAAAAAGTGGAAGATGCAGTGTCCATCGGTGATCAAATCATGGTTAAAGTCAAAGAAATTGATAACCAGGGACGCGTGAATCTTTCACGAAAAGCGGTATTAAAAGAAGAACGGGAAAAGCGTGAAAAGCAACAATCATAGTTACTGAAATAAGAAGCTGGAGAACCAGTTTCTTTTTTATGCCGGAAAGAAGAAGTGACGATGTGAAAATTGCCGTCCGATTCCGGAGTTAATGCTGCGGTGCTCTCGAGCACTGCCGCTTTTGAATTTTCATAACCTGTCCATCCATTTCATAGTGATTAGTGAGGGGGGTTATGAATGTACTGGTATCGGTCGTTTGTACATATTAGTGTGTTTATTCTGATTGTTGTTATTTCATTTGATTATACGTATAACCCTTTTGAGCCAAACGAAACCGGGACATTTTCCACTGTCGTCGATGAATCTGTCATGGCTAGCGATCCGCTCTATAATGAAATACAAAAAAAGAGCGAAGAGTATGAGGAAGCACCCAAAAATGCTGTGATCGACAAAGTGTGGAAAAAAATACCCGGACTAAATGGTGTGAAAGTGGATATCGAAAAATCCTATGAGCAAATGAGAAAGAATGGGACATTTGATGAAACTTTGCTCGTCTATGAGCAGAATGCCCCCGAAATAACGATGGATGATTTGCCAGCCGCTCCGATATACCGCGGAAATCCCGGTAAAGATATGGTTGGTTTTTTGATCAACGTGTCATGGGGAACAGAATATATTCCCGCCATCCTGAATATTTTAAAGGAGCACCATGTTAAGGCCACTTTTTTTATTGAAGGAAAATGGGCGATGGAAAATACAGATACCGTTAAGATGATTCATGAGCAGGGACATGTCATCGGAAATCATGCCTACAATCACCCCGTTATGTCACGTCTGTCCAAACAGGATATGCTGGAGCAGATCAGCCGGACCAATGAAATAATTGAAGCCATTACGGGTGAAACTCCCCGATGGTTTGCCCCGCCTAGCGGTGATTTTAACGATCAGGTAGTGGAAACGGCGGCTGAACAGGATATGGAAACGGTTCTTTGGAGTGTCGACACGATTGATTGGAAGAATCCATCTGTATCTGTTATGATGAATCGAGTAAACGGCAAGATCCACCCTGGTGCAACGTTGTTAATGCACCCGACTCCTTCAATAGTCGAGGGGCTGGATTCAATGATCAGAAGCATAAAGGAAAAAGGTTATAAAATTGGAACGCTTAACACTTTGTTAAGTTCAAAACGGTAAGGCAAAAGCGGATACTTAGGAGGAAATACATTGGTAGAAAAATATACAAGCGGGAACGGACTGCGGATCGTTCTGGAAAATATACCTTCAGTCAGGTCTGTCACAATCGGAATATGGGTGAAGACCGGATCACGCAATGAAACAGAAGCAATAAACGGTATTTCCCATTTTTTGGAACACATGTTTTTCAAAGGGACCAGTACGAGGACTGCTCAGGATATTGCCGAAGCTTTTGACGCAATCGGCGGACAGGTTAATGCGTTTACCTCAAAAGAGTATACGTGTTTTTATGCAAAAGTGATGGACACCCATAAGGAAAAAGCTCTGGAGATATTGGCGGATATGTTTTTCAATTCATCTTTTGATGAAGAAGAGATGGAGCGTGAGAAAAAAGTTGTTTTAGAGGAAATCAAAATGTATGAAGACACCCCGGATGATATCGTCCACGATATATTGGCACGTGCTTCGTTCGGTGATCATCCATTGGGCTATCCGATTCTGGGAACGGAAAAACAATTACACTCATTTACGCCGGACACATTACGAGGCTATATAAACGAGCGGTATACACCCGGGAATGTTGTTATATCAGTTGCCGGCAATGTGGATAATTCATTTATGAAGACGGTAGATGACTATTTTGGCGATTTTGAATCGAATGCCAAACAAACGGATATGGAGGAACGTCCGGCATTTTTGGGCAATCAGATTGAACGTCATAAGGATACGGAACAGGCGCATTTATGTCTGGGATATAATGGCCTGCCGATAGACGATGAAAATATGTACGGTCTGATTATTTTAAACAATGTTCTTGGCGGCAGTATGAGTTCACGTCTTTTTCAGGAGGTTCGGGAAAAGCAGGGGCTGGCATATGCTGTTTTTTCGTACCATGCATCATTTTTGGATAATGGCTTATTGACGATCTATGCTGGTACTGGGAAGGAACAGCTGCCGCAATTAAAGGATACAATCAATAGAACGGTGGATAACCTGATTCAAAATGGTTTGACGGATAAAGAGCTGACAAATACCAAGGAACAATTGAAGGGCAATCTGATGCTGAGTCTGGAAAGCACCAGCAGCCGGATGAGCCGCAATGGAAGAAATGAATTGCTGTTGAATAAACACCGTTCTTTGGATGACATGATCACAGAAATAGATAAGGTTGATCATGACAAAATGCAGCATGTCATTGATTCTGCGTTACGGCAATCACCGTCTACCGCACTTATTGCACCTGAGACGGCGTCATCACGGGTATAATTTTCAGTCATAGCCCATATATATGTAATGGGGGCGATATTATGCGGTATAAAGATATCAGTGCCAAAGAGATTGTTGATGTTAATCAGGGAGCGAGATTGGGAGTGCTTGGTCAGACAGACCTTGAAATCGATGAGAAGACAGGACAGATTGAATCTTTCATCATTCCGAATTATAAATGGTTCGGTCTGAAGAAAGAAGGCGCCGAAACGAAGATCAGATGGCGGTCAATCCGAAAAATCGGTGAGGATATGATTATGATCGAGCCGGATGATCACGTACAGTAAAATGAAACTTTATTCAGTGGGACGCATTTCCCCACTGAATGTTAGTTGAGCAGAACGGGCATTTAAGGTCAGTTATCTGCCGTTTCTTGGCGTATTATTGACCATTAAAGCGGAGTAGAATAGCTTTTTAACCAAGGCTGGTGTCATGGATTTATGACGCCAGCTTTTTTATTTGATAAGAAATTATAAATTTTTGGCTCTACGATTTGTTTATTAAAAATTGCCACGTCCGGCTTCAGCGCTAAAGCTGCAGCGTGACTTCCTTCATCTCCGTCAGATAAGTCAACAGCGATTCACTCATCGTGTTTCCTTTATCTACTGCGGCTAGCGGGCGCCCCCAGCCTATGTTATATCATGTAATTGACCACTAACAACAGGCACACAATTCAAGACAAGTCTGATTCCGAATTTTCTGGCTCCGGCAATCACTAACTTACGATAAACACATAAACTATTTTGAATACCTATTTAGAAGCAGTACGGAGGGATTTTTAGTCATGATGCAACAAATTGCTGTAATAGGCGGTGATGCACGCTATCTGGAGCTGATACGTCAGCTGCAGGCATTACCTGATACGACGATTTCGCTGGTTGGCTTTGACAAACTTGAACAAGGTTTTACCGGATTAAACCAAACCGATTTTGCTGATTTGGACCAAGGGAGGATGGATGCGGTCATTTTACCGATTACAGGCACTGACCGCCAAGGCTATGTAGAAACCGTTTTTTCCGACCAGACAGTTCAGCTGACAGATGAGTGGTTTGAAGGCCTGGGAGACAATACAGTTATATTCACAGGCATTTCCAACGATTATTTGGATGCTGTAAGTAAAGCTTCGAATGTAGGACTTATTCCATTACTTAACCGGGATGATGTAGCCATTTATAATTCGATTCCGACAGCTGAAGGTATGATCATGATGGCGATTGAACATACCGATTATACCATTCATTCATCCCGGATAATTGTTGTCGGGTTTGGGCGGGTTGGAAACACAGTTGCTAATAAATTTGCGGCACTCGGGGCAAAGGTTTCGGTATGTGCCAAAAGCATTATGGATCTGGCCAGGATAACAGAATTGGGACATACCGCTATCCCATTTGATGAATTGCATAATTTTACCAATGAATGCGATTTACTAATTAATACGGTTCCTGCCAAGGTTGTTACGAAAGACGCGATTCAATATCTTCCGCCGCACGGTATTATATTTGATCTCGCGTCGAATCCCGGTGGCACCGATTTTGATTATGCAAGAAAGCGGGGAATTAAAGCGATTTTATCAAAAAGTCTGCCAGGAATCGTCGCTCCGAAAACTGCCGGAAAAATTTTGGCAGATGTAATCAAACAATTTCTGCTTAAACGAGAGGAGAATATATGATGGGGTTGAAAGGAAGACGGATTGGATTTGGTGTGACCGGATCACACTGCACGTATGGTCAGGTATTTCCACAGCTGGAGAAACTGATAGATGCCGGGGCAGAGGTAATACCGGTTGTATCCTATACAGTGCAGAATACGGACACTAAATTCGGAAAAGCAGATGACCATGTTGCAAAAATAGAATCCATTACCGGAGAACGTGCGATTAAAACCATCCCGGAAGCAGAGCCGCTGGGGCCTGAACTCCCGCTTGACTGCATGGTCGTTGCACCATTAACGGGTAATTCCATGAGCAAGCTGGCAAATGCGCTGACCGACACACCGGTATTGATGGCAGTAAAGGCAACAATGCGCAACGAGAATCCAATCGTTCTTGGGATATCCACGAATGATGCCCTGGGCTTAAATGGTGTTAATTTGATGCGGCTCATGGCAAGTAAATTATTTTATTTTATTCCATATGGCCAGGATAATCCGTATAAGAAACCCAATTCACTTGTAGCCGATATGGACTTATTGTCTGATACCATTGAATCGGCATTAAGCTATCAGCAACTTCAACCCGTGATTATTCCTCATATTGATGATAATATGGTAGAATAAGATGAAATCAAACTTTTAAAGAGGTGTCTAACAGAATGACAGAAAATAATCCAGTAAACGTTGCAGTAGTTGGAGCTACTGGAGCGGTCGGAGAAAAGATCGTCGAAATACTCGAAAATAAGGACTTACCAATTAATGAACTGAAACTATTATCTTCCAAAAGATCAGCAGGCAAGAAACTGGCATTTAACAATCGGGAGCTGACAGTGGAAGAAGCTGAACCGGAAAGTTTCAGTAATATAGATATTGCCTTGTTCTCAGCCGGGGGATCGATTTCTAAAAAATTAGCTCCTGAAGCGGTGAAACGGGGTGCGGTTGTTGTTGATAACACGAGTGCATACAGAATGGCTGAGGATGTACCGTTAGTAGTGCCTGAAGTAAATGAGTCAGATATTAAGTCACATAATGGTATTATTGCTAATCCAAACTGTTCCACGATTCAAATGGTTGCGGCCCTGAAACCAATTCAGGAAGCGTTCGGTCTGAGCCGTGTTATTGTCTCAACCTATCAGGCGGTGTCCGGGGCAGGAAAAGAGGCAAACGAAGAATTGAAGAACCAGACGGAACAATTTTTGAATAACGAGGAAATGACAGCTGAACTGCTGCCTGTCAAAGGTGATGAAAAACATTATCCGATCGCCTTTAATGCGCTTCCGCAAATTGATTCGTTTCAGGAAAACGGCTATACATTTGAAGAGATGAAAATGATTAATGAATCGAAAAAAATTCTTCATGCACAGGATTTACCCGTTGCAGCAACTTGTGTCAGACTCCCGTTTTTCACATCACATGCAGAGAGTGTCTATGTCGATGTTGAAAAAGATGGTTTAAATGTTGAAGATATATGGAATGTACTAAGGAAAGCCGATGGTGTCACGCTTCAGGACGATCCGGCTGCACAGACGTATCCGACACCGCTGAGTGCGACCAACAAAGAAGATGTGTTTGTCGGGCGTGTCCGCAAAGACCTGGACAGTGATAAAGGCTTCCATTTATGGGTTGTGTCTGATAATCTGATCAAGGGTGCTGCATGGAATACAATTCAAATTGCAGAACGTTTAATTGCTAATAAGTGGCTTTAAGATAGAGGTGGAACAATGCAGATATTAGT
Source organism: Lentibacillus sp. (assembly GCF_035301675.1). Classification (NCBI taxonomy): domain Bacteria; kingdom Bacillati; phylum Bacillota; class Bacilli; order Caryophanales; family Bacillaceae; genus Lentibacillus; species Lentibacillus sp. The sequence goes on from NZ_DATGTT010000034.1 coordinate 48,764, forward strand.
CCAAAAATTCGGTGGTACTTCTGTTCAGACAGAAGATAACCGCGCTCATGCTATTCAGCACATTAAAAATGCACTCATGAACGATTACAAAATAGTTGTTGTCGTATCTGCATTAGGACGGAAACCGGCACCATATGCAACAGACTCGCTGCTGGACCTGATTGATTTTCCGAAAAATTATAATTCTAACCGGGAATTGGATATTCTGATGTCGTGTGGTGAAACAATTGCCTCGGTTGTATTGTCAAATGAGTTGCAAAAGAACCATATAAGTGCCACTGCATTGACCGGGGCACAGGCAGGCTTCGTCACAAACAACGATTTTAACCAGGCAAAGATTAAAGAGGTAAAACCGGATCGTGTGCTTAATGAATTTAAAGAACATGATGTTGTCGTTGTGGCCGGTTTTCAGGGTCAGTCCTCTGACGGCGAAATAACAACTATTGGCAGAGGCGGAAGTGATACAACCGCCGCTGCGATGGGAGCGGCGGTTGATGCCGAGCGGATCGAAATTTTCACAGATGTTAACGGCATTATGACTGCCGATCCGAATATGGTATCATCAGCAAGACCGCTGGATATTGTAACCTACACGGAAATTTGCAACCTTGCATATCAGGGTGCCAAGGTCATTCACCCAAGGGCTGTGGAAATTGCAATGCAGGCAAAAATCCCTATGCGTGTGCGATCAGCGTATGTTGAAGATGAGGGCACGCTTATTACAGCATCCAGAATTCAGGAAATGGGCACGGATATTCCGGATCGCCTGATAACCGGAATTGCCCATATGTCCTCCATAACACAAATAAGCGTCCAAACAAAAGAAGAGATTCACCGGCTGCAGTCGGACGTTTTTAAAGCAATGGCTGAAGCAGGCATTTCCGTTGACTTTATCAACATTTCACCAAACGGGGTTATTTATACCGTACCTGATACACACACTAAAAAAGCCATCCACATTTTAGAAACATTGGGCTTTTACCCGGAAATTACCGAGAATTGTGCCAAGGTTTCTGCGGTTGGAGCAGGCATGACCGGTGTTCCGGGCGTTGCATCAAAGATTGTTCAATCATTGACAGATGCCGGAGTTCAAATATTACAATCAGCTGACAGCCACACAACCATCTGGGTGCTTATCCATGAAAAGGATTTACAACCGGCAGTAAATGCATTACATGATGTTTTTGCCTTAAACGCTGCTGATAAAAACCTTGTATAAGTGCATATGCAAAAAGAATGCTTTTTGCATGTGACCTCAAGCTGATCCAACAATCAATGGGGGCTTTCTTACCCTCCATTGATTGTTGGATGAACGATTCGGATATTTACTGGCGGTTAACTCACTGCCTAATCTTCATCGTATACTGGGGACATTTAAGGTGGAGTCTTACTGCCAGTTACATGCGGGATAAAATTTGATGAAGAAGGTGTTTTTCGTGGGCTTTGGTAATTTATTGACAGCGATGGTGACGCCATTTGATGCGAATAACCAGGTTGATTTTGCCAAAACAACAAAACTGATTGAATATTTACTGGCCAATGGAAGTGAAGGATTGGTTGTCGGCGGCACGACCGGTGAATCACCAACACTGACGACTGACGAGAAAATCGCACTTTTCAAACATACAGTCAAAGTCGTCAATAATCGGGTGCCGGTTATAGCCGGTTCAGGAAGCAACAGTACACAGGCATCGATTACGTTGACTAAAGCAGCTGAAAAATCCGGTGCAGATGGAATTATGCTTGTGGCTCCTTACTATAACAAACCCAATCAGGAAGGGCTCTACCGTCATTTTGCTGCAATTGCCGGTGAAACGGCACTTCCGGTGATGCTGTATAATATCCCCGGCCGCTCTGCTGTAAAAATAAGTGCAGAGATCATTATCCGGTTGAGTCAAATCGATAATATTGTTTCTGTAAAAGAGGCCAGCGGTGATCTTGATCTTGCAGCCGATGTTATTGAACATACAGCTGATAATTTTAGTGTTTACAGCGGGGAAGACAGCATTACATTACCGCTGCTGTCACTCGGAGCAGATGGTGTTGTCTCTGTAGTATCCCATATTGCCGGCAATGATATGTCAGAAATGTTGAAGGCATATCAATCAGGCGATGTGGCACGCGCAGCATCCATCCACCGAAAATTGCTCCCGGTTATGAAGGGAATGTTTGCACAGCCTTCTCCCGTACCGGTTAAGACAGCACTGAATATGAACGGCATTGATGTTGGTGATGTCCGGCTGCCGTTGTTGGCGATGACGGATTCAGAGAAAGAGATATTGAAGAATTTAATACAGCGTTAAAAATATCGGCGGAAAACGCCGATATTTTTATGGTTAGTTTGCATGGTTCTTTCCTATAAGGCTCATACTAACTGATAGTTATCACTGCAACCAGTAAAGTCTGAAAAGGAGTGTCTATAAATGGATAAGGAACCATCAAAGAAAGACGATCAGAATCAAGGGGACCAGGCCAATAATTCATCCCTGGTTCAAAAAATTCAGCAACTAGGCCAATCAAACGTCCCGCAGGCTCCGGATTCCAATATTCATGTGCTGTCAATCATCGGGCAAGTTGAAGGGCATGTCCAGCTGCCGGCACAAAATAAAACAACTAAATATGAACACTTATTGCCACAGCTCATTGCTGTTGAACAAAATCCTAAAATAGAAGGGCTGATTATATTATTGAATACCGTCGGCGGTGATGTGGAAGCCGGGCTGGCTTTATCCGAAATGATTGCCTCCATTTCCAAACCGACTGTTTCGATTGTATTAGGTGGCGGACATTCGATTGGGGTGCCAATTGCTGTTTCTGCAGATCATTCTTTTATAGCACCGACAGCAACCATGACTATTCATCCGATCAGGCTGAACGGATTAGTCATTGGTGTACCGCAAACATTCGAATACATGGATAAGATGCAGGATCGGGTAATTGACTTTGTGGTCAATCATTCAACCATCGAAGAAGAGAAGTTTAAAGAATTGATGTTTGCAAAAGGGAATCTGACAAGGGATATTGGTACGAATGTGATTGGTACAGATGCAGTTGAATACGGGTTGATTGATGGGGTCGGTGGTGTCAGTCACGCAATGATTAAACTAAATGAAATGATCGGCGATAACCAGGGACCGGAAGATCAGGTGATTCAGTGATGCTGTACACACCTTTATCAACAACAGATATTTTTCCGTCATCTGACAAGGAATTTCAAAAACGGCAATGTGTTTCGCATAACGGGAAACAATTATATGTAGAAGAAAGGGAGGACGGACATTATCAAGTGCTGCAATTGCTTTCCACTGATCCCAATGATTTTATGAATCCTGATTATCTGCCGGGTACGATTTTACGCTAACCAGCGCTAAACATTGAAAACTGTGCTATAATGGAACTAATTGTCAAGACCCCTTGCCGGCTGACTGGCAGGGGTTTATCTCCCTTAATGGCGGAGCAGTATCCCCCATTTAAATTTTTTAGGGAAATCAGTAAAGGTAAGTGAGGATCGACTACCCATTAAGGTTGGATTCTGTTGATTCTGTTCAACCAGCACTCAGCGGAAAAAAGCAGCCCGCTGAATTAAGTTTCACTTTACTGATAATGTTTTAAAAACACGTCTAAGCAAGCGAGGTGATAAATATGGCAAAGAAAAAAAGAAGAAAAAAGAAAAATCAATTAAATAAAAAGGTGAAGTATGAACTGCTGGGATTGCTGTTTATTTTTCTTGCTATCTTTGGCAGTGGCGCCAGTGCTATCAGTGACGGTGCGGTCCCTGGAGGTCTTGAGTATATTTTTCGGTTTTTTCTGGGAATCTGGTATTTTATCGCTTCAGTATTTTTACTTGTAACAGGGGTCGTTTTAATGATTAAGCGGCGATATCCTCACTTTTCCAATAAGAAATTAATAGGTTTTTATATTATCTTTGCCGGTTTATTATTGCTTACGCATATTCAAACGTATGAAAGATTGCTTGTTTCTTCGGAAGAAACATCGATTCTGAAGGCAACGTGGAATCAATTCTTTGCATATGTAGAAGGCAATGGAGGGGCAATGCAGACCGGCGGCGGAATGTTAGGAGCTATAATGTTTACATTTTGTTACTTTTTATTTTCTGCCGTCGGTGCCAAAATCGTGGCCGTTTTTTCGATTTTAATAGGAATTATATTTATGACAGAGTTTTCACTGGGTGAATTTTTTTCCAAGTGGAGCAAGCGCATAATTGGAATGGTGAAGTTGATTAAAGAACGCGCATCAACAGCCCGGGGAGACCGCCCGCCATCAGATCATGAAGAGGTTTACGACACCGTCCCTGAACCTGACGATAGTCCGGGCGCGGACGAGCCCGTTATTCAGGATTTTACGGATGTGGCTTATTCCTTCGACACGCAGGAATCAGACAATCAAGCTGAAAATGAATCAGAGGCTGGGGAGGCAATCCAAACAGCTGAAGCCGAAAATAAAACAAATGATGATAACCCGCTGCCAATGACTGAAGCGGAAAATCATGAATATGAACTGCCATCACCCAACCTGCTCGCCGAACCGACTCAAAGCTCACAGCAGCAGGAAAAATCACAGATTCAGGCGACAGTCAGGAAATTGGAACGGACGTTTAACAGCTTCGGGGTTAAAGCCAGAGTGACCAAGGTGCATGTCGGTCCTGCCGTTACAAAGTATGAGGTATATCCCGAAGCCGGTGTAAAAGTCAGCAAGATTGTTAATTTACATGATGATCTGGCGCTTGCCCTGGCAGCAAAAGACATTCGCATCGAGGCCCCGATACCCGGAAAATCGGCCGTCGGCATTGAAGTCCCTAATCAGGAAATTGCCCAGGTCTCACTGAGAGAAGTATTGGATAATTCATTTACAAAGCAATCTTCCAAACTATTATTCGCACTCGGCCGTGATATTTCAGGAGATTCCATCGTGTCGGAATTGAGTAAAATGCCGCACATGCTCATAGCAGGCGCTACCGGCAGCGGTAAGAGTGTTTGTGTAAATGGGATTATTACAACGATCCTGATGCGTGCTAAACCGCATGAAGTTAAAATGATGATGATTGATCCGAAAAAAGTTGAATTGAACGTGTATAACGGCATACCGCACTTATTGACGCCGGTTGTGACAGATCCGAAAAAAGCTTCCAGGGCACTGAAAAAAGTGGTAGCCGAAATGGAAAGAAGATATGATTTGTTTTCCGAAACAGGAACCCGCAACATCGAGGGTTATAATGAGTACATTCACAGGTATAATCAGACAGTATCAGAAGAGGAAAAGCAGCCAAACCTGCCATACATCGTTGTACTTGTAGACGAGCTGGCCGACCTGATGATGGTTGCTTCCAACGATGTTGAAGATGCCATTACGAGACTTGCACAAATGGCACGGGCAGCAGGTATCCATCTAATCCTTGCAACACAGCGTCCATCAGTGGATGTCATTACAGGTGTCATTAAGGCAAACATACCTTCCAGGATCGCATTCAGTGTGTCTTCTGCCACTGACTCGCGAACAATTTTAGATTCCGGCGGGGCTGAAAAACTACTGGGCCGCGGAGATATGCTGTTTATGCCGGTGGGATCCTCAAAACCTACCAGAGTGCAAGGAGCATTTTTATCCGACGAAGAAGTAGAGCGCGTTGTCGATCATTGCATTGATCAGCAAAAGGCTTCATATCAGGAAGAAATGATTCCTGAAGAAACAAGTGAGGTAACATCAGATGTGGATGATGAGTTATATGATGATGCCGTGCAAATGATAACAGAAATGCAAAGCGCCAGCGTTTCGATGCTGCAGCGCCGCTTTCGGATCGGCTATACAAGGGCTGCGCGTTTAATCGATGCGATGGAGGACCGTGGTATTGTCGGCCCGTATGAGGGCAGTAAACCGCGAGCAGTCCTTGCATCGCAGAGCAATGAAGAAAAGACCTCATAACCGCACCATAAAACGGACAGACCTGTTATAAGGCTGTCCGTTTTAAATGAATAATAAGGTTGGATCTTCAAATTATCTGTAAGTAAATTTACCTATATCTATTTATTTATCTTGTTGAACGTGTTATATTTATGACGACCTATAGATTAGTCATACGTCAGATGTCAGATCTCTGATTTGCTGGTACATACATGATAAAACGTGAAAATTAAAGGATGGGACGTCATGTCGCTGAAAATGGATTCGCGCCACTTATACTTACAGGTTATTGATCAAATAAAACGTGATATTGAAAACGGTAAATATAAAACAAAACAAAAATTGCCATCGGAATTTCAGCTTTCAAAAGAGTTAGGTGTCTCCCGCGCGACACTGCGTGAAGCATTAAGAATACTGGAAGAAGAAAACATCGTCACACGGAGGCATGGTGTAGGCACATTCGTCAACCCGAAGCCTATTTTTTCTTCAGGAATTGAACAGCTGAACAGTGTGACATATATGATTGAGCAATCTGGGAAAGTACCGGGTTCACAGTTTCTTACTACCGAAATATTGGAGCCGACAGAAGACGAACAGGTCAAGTTTGAACCGAAACAAATCAGTTCGCTGGCCAAAATTGAACGTGTCAGAACCGCAGACAATGAGCCTGTTGTGTTTTGTATTGATAAACTGCCGGAAGCTTTCATCCCGCTGGATCGGGTACACAGGACCGACTCATTATTTAAATTAATGGAAGAATTCTCCGGTAAACAAGTTGCTTATGCTGTAACTTATATTGAACCAGTCGGTTACCATGATCGAATCTATGAAATTTTAAAATGTGACCCTGATCAGTCTTTATTGCTGCTGAAACAAATGCACTATACGGGCGAAGATGAACCGGTGCTGTATTCAGCAAACTTTTTTCGATCAGATGTTTTCAGTTTTCATGTTTTAAGGAAGCGTATGTAAGGGGTTTCACATATTTCATTCGGGGAGGTGATCGTGCAAATATATCATCTGGATTCGGCAATTCTATTTTCATCAAACATCATTTTTATCTAGGGGGTATTAAACGTGAAAAACCGGAAATTTATTTTATTATTTGCTTTACTGTTAAGTCTTGGAATGCTGTTGGCAGCATGTGGCGGCGGCAGTGATTCTGAAGGAAATGAAGGCTCTGATAAGGGTTCAGACAGTGAAGAATCCAGTGAGGGTCCATCAGACTTTTCAGCCGGAATGGTGACAGATGTCGGCGGTGTAGATGATAAATCATTTAACCAGTCAGCATGGGAAGGTTTGCAGGCATGGGGCGAAGAGCATGGCCTGGAACAAGGTCAAGGTTTTGATTACGCACAGTCAAACAGTGATTCTGACTATGCGCCAAACCTAAACCGTCTGGTGCGTGAAGGATATAATGTCGTTTTTGGTATTGGCTATAAACTGGAAGATGCGATTAAGGATGTTGCCGGTCAATATCCGGACACAAACTTTGCAATCGTGGACTCTGTCGTTGAAGGTGATAATATCGCAAGTATCACGTTTGCCGATCATGAAGGTTCATTCCTGGCGGGTGTTGCAGCAGCCAATAAAACGAATACAGACAAACTTGGCTTCGTCGGCGGAACTGACTCCGATCTGATTAATAAATTCGAATCCGGATTTGTGGCAGGTGCAAAAACAGTTAATCCGGATATTGAAGTCGAAGTTCAGTATGCAGGTGCTTTCGACGCCCCTGACGATGGCAAACTGATTGCCAGCAATATGTTTAATGACGACATCGATGTCATCTATCATGCATCTGGCGCTACCGGTAACGGGGTGTTTGCACAGGCGAAAGACATCAAAAATAATGATCCTGAACGTGAAATTTGGGTAATCGGTGTAGATCGTGACCAATATGAAGAGGGACAAATCGGCGATCAAAACGTGACGCTGACATCCATGGTCAAGCGGGTTGGAAATTCTGTTCAGCAGGTAAGCAATATGGCAATGGAAGGCGAATTCCCTGGCGGGGAAGTGCTTGAGTTCGGTGTTGAAGATGAAGGTGTAGGGCTTGCAGACACAAATGAAAAGGCCTATACTGATGAAATTGCTCAAGCTGTTGACGAGTGGAAACAAAAGATCATAGACGGTGAAGTCGAAGTACCACAAACACATGATGAACTGGATGAGTATTTGAATTCGTTGTAAAATCTATCCCGTCTCAAAAGGCAGCCCCCCACTTAATCAGGAGAGCTAAGTGGGGATTAGCTTCCCGTAAAGGTCTGATTCTGTTTATAGAAAAGGCTGGTAAAAGCCAGTCTTTTTCTTCTGACTTGAACTGAGGCTGGTTTGCAAATTCTCGAATGAAGAGTGCTGTTCCCTGCCCCTTTTCATTTGGCGATTTATAGACCAACTGCCTCGTAAAGTAACCAGCCGTCAAGATTAAAGGAGTGTTAAAACGTGGATTATGTTGTTGAAATGATAAACATTCGGAAGGAATTCCCCGGGGTTGTAGCTAATGATAATGTTACACTTCAGTTAAAAAAAGGTGAAATTCATGCATTGTTAGGTGAAAACGGCGCCGGGAAATCGACCCTGATGAATGTTTTATTCGGATTGTATCAGCCCGAAAAAGGAGAAATTCGTGTAAACGGCAAGTCCGTTAAGATAACTGATCCGAATGTCGCGAATGATCTTGGTATCGGGATGGTGCACCAGCACTTTATGTTAGTGGAACCATTTACGGTGACACAAAATATTATCCTTGGAAGTGAACCGACGAAATTCGGTAAAATTAACTTAAAAGAGGCTGAGCTGGAGGTTCAGGAACTGTCTGACCGGTATGGTCTGCAGGTGGATGCCACCGCTAAAATAAGAGATATATCAGTCGGCATGCAGCAGCGTGTTGAAATACTCAAAACATTATACCGCGGTGCAGAAGTTTTAATTTTTGACGAACCGACCGCTGTATTAACCCCGCAGGAAATCACCGAACTGATGGAAATTATGGATTCATTGATTGCTGAAGGGAAATCAATCATTTTAATCACACACAAGTTGAAGGAAATAATGGAAATCAGTGACCGGTGTACAGTCATCCGCAAAGGTGCCGGGATTGATACCCTGGATGTAAAAGAAACGTCCGTCACAGAACTGGCTTCACTTATGGTCGGCAGGAGTGTCAATTTTAAAATTGACAAGCAGCCTGCAGAGCCAAAGGAAACAGTGCTGAGCATCCGGAACTTGAAGGTAAAAGATAAACGGAAAATCGACATGGTTAAAGGCATGGATCTGGAAGTCCGGGCAGGGGAAATTGTTGGAATTGCCGGTGTTGACGGCAACGGGCAATCTGAGTTGATAGAAGCGATTACCGGACTGCAGAAGACTGAATCCGGTTCCATCCGGTTAAACAGCAAAGATATTACGAATCTATCACCGCGTAAAGTTACGGAGAGCGGAATTGGACATATCCCGCAGGACCGGCATAAATATGGTCTTGTTCTTGATTATTCAATTGGAGAGAACATGGTGCTCCAAACGTATTACCAGAAACCATTTTCCAAATACAAGACGCTCAACTTCAAGGAAATCTTTCAAAAAGCTGAAAAGCTGATTAATGAATACGATATCAGAACACCCAGCGTTCATACAAAAGCACGGGCTTTATCAGGCGGAAACCAGCAGAAGGCAATTATCGGCCGGGAAGTCGACCGGTCCCCTGATTTGCTGATAGCCGCTCAGCCGACACGGGGACTGGATGTCGGTGCAATTGAGTTTATTCATCATAGATTAATAGAAGAGCGTGACAAAGGCAAAGCTGTTCTGCTGGTGTCTTTTGAGTTGGATGAAATATTGGATATCAGTGATCGGATCGCCGTTATGTTTGACGGAAAAAATGTAGCCGAAGTCAAACCCGAAAAAACGGATGAAAATGAACTTGGCCTGCTGATGGCAGGGAGCAGCACTGAAAAGGCAGGTGGGAAATAATGAACTCCAATAGACTATTTAATATTCTTGTACCGGTTGTCTCTGTTTTCATCGGTCTCTTGGCCGGAGCCCTTATGATGCTTGGTTTTGGCTATAATCCAATAACGGGATATGCTGCATTATGGAACGGTGCTTTTGGTGATTTATATTATTTTGGCGAAACCATTCGTCAGGTGACGCCGTACATATTCACCGGTTTGGCTGTTGCGTTCGCGTTCAGATCCGGATTGCTTAATATTGGTGCCGAGGGCCAGGTTATTGTAGGCTGGCTTGCAGCAGTATGGATCGGTACAACGATTGAAGCGCCTATGATTATTCATCTGCCTTTGGCAATTATCGTGGCTGCGCTTGCCGGTGCTTTTTGGGGATTTATCCCCGGTCTTTTAAAAGCAACCCGGGGGGTTCATGAGGTTATCGTTACGATTATGCTGAATTACACAGCCCTCTATTCGGCCAATGCAATTGTCCGTAACGTCCTTTCTGACAATGAAGATAAAACACCTGATGTTGCATCGACAGCTTCTCTGGCTTCCGAATGGTTTCAGAATATGACTTATTTTTCACGCATGCACTATGGCATTTTTATTGCTTTATTCGCCGCAGTTATCATGTGGTTTATCATCGAGCGGACGTCAGCGGGTTATGAGCTGAAGTCGGTTGGTTACAATGAACATGCGTCGAAATATGCAGGTATGAACGTCAAGTGGAATATCATACTTTCCATGATTATTTCCGGTGCGTTTGCCGGTCTGGCTGGTGCCATGGAAGGATTGGGCACATTTGGCTATATGTCTGTACAATCAGGTTTTAATAACCTCGGTTTTGACGGGATAGCAGTGGCATTGTTGGGAGCAAACACTGCTGTTGGAGTCGTACTGGCCGCCTTTCTGTTCGGAGCGCTTAAAGTGGGGGCGTTAAATATGCCTACCGAAGCAGGCGTGCCGACTGAGTTAGTTGATGTCATCATTGCGCTCATTATTTTCTGCGTTGCATCAAGTTATATTATTCGCTGGGTGCTGCTTCGCTTTAAAAAGGAGGAGAAATAAATGGGATTTGTTGATCTATTGCAATCGATTATTCCACAGGCATTATTCTTTTCGGCACCTTTAATATTTACGGCTTTGGGCGGAGTATTCAGTGAAAGATCCGGCGTTATCAACATTGGACTGGAAGGTCTGATGGTTATGGGCGCTTTTGTTGGGATTGTATTTAACCTGACATTTGCCGATGTGTTCGGATCATGGACACCATGGGTATCAATTATCGTTGCTGCCGTCATATCAGCCATTTTCTCGCTGATTCATGCAGTGGCAGCCGTCTCATTTCGTGCAGATCAGGTTGTCAGTGGTGTTGCCATTAATTTCCTGGCCTTAGGTTTAGGTGTTTTCCTTACCAAACAATGGTATGGCAAAGGGCAAACAGAAATCGTCTCACAGCAATTTTTTACAAGTGATATTCCACTGCTCGCAGACATTCCAATTATTGGGGAGATATTTTTCCAAGGGATTTATTTAACATCTTATGTGGCGATTGCACTGGCATTTGCAGCATGGTATGTGCTTTATAAAACCCCATTCGGGCTGCGTTTGCGTTCTGTCGGGGAGCATCCGATGGCTGCTGATACGAACGGAATAAATGTCCCTAAGATGCGTTATATTGCAGTTGTTCTGTCAGGTGCACTTGGTGGACTGGGCGGATCCGTATTTGCTTTAACAATCGTGTTGAATTTCTCCCATGCGACCATAGTCGGGCAAGGTTTTATGTCACTGGCAGCCGTTATCTTCGGGAAATGGCACCCATTAGGAGCAATGGGAGCGGCCTTGTTCTTTGGTTTTGCTCAAAGCTTGAGTGTTATCAGCGGCGGAGTTCCGTTGCTTGAAGATGTACCGCAAGTCTTCCTGCTGATTGCTCCATACGTATTGACGATTTTGGCATTGGCTGGTTTCATTGGACGTGCTGAAGCACCAAGAGCCAATGGTGAACCTTATATTAAAGGGACAAGATAAGTATTTGCCTTAAAAGCCTGGGTTGTATTTATAAAGCAACTCGGGTTTTTGCTATAATATAACGTAGATTAGCCATAATAAGAAATACGGATTTTAAGATATACATAAGGAGGATCCTGAATGAATGGGACCTATGAAGAGGCAGTGAATGAAAATGGCATTAAACTCCATTTTATACCAACCGAAAAATTTAAAACGATAGCCATTACGGCTAAGTTTAAATCACACTTAGAACAGGAAACGATAACACAACGCGCACTGCTGCCGTATGTTTTACAGCAGGGGACACAATCCTATCCGAGTCGAAGTGCTCTTCAGACGAAATTGGATAGTTTATACGGGGCCGTTTTATCGATTAATGGTTCCAAAAAAGGGAATTATCACATTGTGACGATTCGCCTTGAAATAGCCAATCAGAAATTTATTTCACATGAGTCCGATATCATTGATGAAGCTGTAGCGTTATTTAGGGAAATAATTTTTGATCCGAACCACGAAGAAAGCAACGCTTTTCCCCAGGCGGTTGTATCAAGGGAAAAAGATATACTCAGACAAAAAATAAATACAGTTGCAGATGATAAAATGCGTTTTGCCAATATGCGCCTGATTGACGAGATGTGTCATGATGAACGGTATAAATTGCACATCCATGGCTATGAAGATGATCTGGACCGCATAACTGCCGAAAACCTGTACACATATTACAGATCGATGTTACAGGATGACCAGATTGATATTTATGTGTCGGGAGATATTGACAGTGCAGCACTGAAAGCTAAGATGCTTCCCGCATTTCAGTACGATGGGCGTTCCGGGTCCAAGAAAAGTGCCCAGGATACGGAGAAGTATCCGGATCAGCCGAATGTGGTTATAGAAAAACAGCAAATCCAACAGGCAAAGCTGCATTTTGGCTATCGGACCCATATAATGTTTGGGGATGATGATTATTTTGCTTTGCATGTTTTTAATGGCTTGTTTGGCGGTTTCCCAAGTTCCAAATTATTTATTAATGTGAGAGAAAAGAATAGTCTGGCCTACTATGTTGCATCAAGATTCGAAAGTCATAAAGGCTTATTGTTTGTCTTCAGTGGTATCGCGCCGCAAGATTTTGAACAGGCGAGAGACATCATTGAACAGCAAATGGAAGCTATGAAAAACGGGGACTTTACCGAAGACGAATTGACCAACACGAAGGAATTGATCGTTAACCAGCTTCTTGAAACCATGGACAATTCGAAAGGGATGGTTGAATTGCTTTATCAGCAGGTAGCTGGTGACATGGTCCTTTCTCCGGAGTCAATGATTGAGGGCATCAAAAATGTCAGCAAAGATGAGGTCATAAATGTCGCCAAGAAATTGGATCTGGATACCATTTACTTATTGACCGGTTCAGGGGGTGATACGGATGAATAAACTGGAATATGATCATATCGGAGAGACCATTTTTAAGGAAAAACTGGAAAATGGTCTGACTGTTTTTTTGTTGCCTAAACCGGAAATGGCTAAAACGTACAGTATATTTTCTACCAACTTCGGGTCAATTGACCAGTCATTTGTGCCGATCAATGGAACGGAGCAAATCACGGTTCCGGAGGGCGTCGCTCACTTTTTGGAGCACAAGATGTTTGAAAAAGAAGACCGGGATGTATTTGCCGATTTCGGTAAACAGGGTGCATCAGCAAATGCTTATACATCTTTCACTAAAACAGCGTATTTATTCAGTGCTACCAATCACATCGCAAAAAATATCCAAACATTGCTTGATTTTGTTCAGGATCCATACTTTTCAGAGGAATCGGTCGAGAAAGAAAAAGGCATTATCGCTCAGGAAATTGAAATGTACAATGATCAGTCTGACTGGCAATCATTCATGGGGACACTGAAGGCACTGTTCCACCATCACCCGGTAAAAATTGATATTGCTGGTACGGTTGATTCCATTTATACGATTACAAAGGATGATTTATATACGTGCTACAATACATTTTATCATCCGGAAAATATGACATTGTTCGTTGCCGGCAATTTTGAAGAACAGAGGATAATGGACCTCATCCGGCAAAATCAGGTATTCAAAGATTTTGCCAAATTGGATGATATCAAACGCGATTATCCCGAAGAGCCCGCTTCAGCAGCCAGAAAAGAGAACAAAATAACAATGCCTGTTACCGTTCCAAAGTGTACAGTCGGCATTAAAGAGTCATCAACCCAACTGAGCGGCGATAAATTTTTGAGCAAAGACCTGCTTCAAGATATGGTTGTCGATTTTTACTTTTCAAGAGGTGGTCCATTTTATCAGCGGCTCTATGAGCAGCAGCTGATTGATACGAGCTTTTATTTTGAGACGACTCTTGAGAAAAATTTTGGCTATACGCTTATTGGCGGCAACACCAGTAAACCGGATCAATTTGCAGAAACAGTCCGGAGCTTGCTTCTATCCACTCGTCAGGCAGTATTCAGCTCTGAAGAAGTTGATCGTATGAAGAAAAAGAAAATCGGGCAATTACTGAGAGCCATGAATTCCTTGGAGTTCATTGCCAATAAATATGTTCATTATGAAACAGCAGATGCTGATCTGTTCGACGTTATCCCCGCGATTCAGTCACTGACGACTGAAGACTTTAATAAATATGTTCAGAACTGGATTGATGATGAGCGTATAGCAATTTGTAAAATAGTGAATGAATAGGGGATTTTAATGGGGAAAAATGTATTGATTATCGGTGCAAGCGGTGATATTGGGACAGAAATTGCCGAAAAGCTTGCCGGGAATGGCTGGCAGCTTATTTTGCATTATAATAAGAATAAACAGGCTATGGAAGCCAATCGGATGCATTTGAACAGGGAGTCTGTCCTGATGGAAATACAGGCTGATCTAAGTGAGCAATCTGGTATCAACCATCTTTTAGGTCAGCTCGTCTTTCCGGCAGATGCTATCGTCTTTGCAGGCGGCAGTGCACATTACGGATTGTTCCAGGATACCGATGAACAGATAATGGATGCCATGCTGACATTACATGTGAAAGCCCCTTGGACGATAACAAAATATATACTCCCCTCGATGATCCGCGAGCAGTATGGAAGGATTATTTTTATTACATCGGTATGGGGAGAGGCCGGTGCAGGCAATGAGGTGGTTTATTCATCTGTTAAAGGTGCGCAAAACAGTTTTGTAAAAGCATTAGCCAAAGAAACTGCATCTTCCGGTATTGCAGTAAATGCTGTTAGCCCCGGCTTTATCGATACAAAAATGAATCAGCATCTGCTGGCAGAGGAAAAAGCGAAAATTGTTCATGAAATTCCAGCAAACCGGGCCGGAACATCAGAGGACGTTGCCAACACTGTCAGTTTTCTCATGAATGAACGGTCGGATTATATCCATGGAGAGATCATCCATGTAAGCGGCGGCTGGAGGTCTTAAAATGCCATGCATAAACAGGCTCATAAATCAAATACTATCCATGTAAAAAATATGAAGGAGGCAGATTTAAATGTCCGTTCTAGATAATTTTGACACATGGAAAGCTTTTTTGGCTGACAGACTTCAGCAGGCTCAGTCCCAGGGTATGGGCCAGCAAACCATATCAAACATGGCTTACGAGGTTGGCGATTATCTGGCGGCTAACACAGATGCTAAAAACAATGAAGAAGCTGTATTGCAGGAAATTTGGACTGCTGCATCTGAAGATGAGAGACATGCAATTGCCAGTGCAATGGTTAAACTTGTACAAAACCAGGGAAATGCGTAAATGACCAATAAAGAAGCTGCCGAGGGATGCAGCTTCTTTATTTTTTCCTGAATATATCCATAATCTCCTTTTCTTCATACATAAAATACTTTATTATAGTAATATAGCAATTTAAATCAGTATGCACACAGAGGGGTTTGCTATGGAAAAAACAGAGTGGTACCTTGAATATGAAATACGGTATAATCGCCCTGGTTTACTTGGTGATATCTCCTCGCTTTTAGGCATGCTTTCCATTAATATCATATCCATTAATGGTGTGGCCGCATCAAGACGGGGAATGTTGCTGCTGTCCAGGAAAGAAGAACAGATAACAAGGTTAAAATCAATTATGCAAACAATGGATACGATTGAAATAAAAAAAGTACGTAAACCGAAACTTCGTGATAAGCTTGCAGTCAGACACGGACGTTATATCCAAAGTGATGCGGACGACAGGAAAACATTCCGGTTCGTCAGAGATGATTTGGGTATACTGGTGGACTTTATGGCAGAACTATATAAAAAAGAAGGACACAAATTAATCGGGATACGCGGAATGCCCCGCGTTGGCAAGACAGAATCGGTTGTGGCAGCAAGTGTATGTGCCAATAAGCGGTGGCTGTTTGTTTCAAGTACATTGCTTAAACAGACCATTCGGAATGAACTTATTAAAGATGAATATAATCATGATAATTTATATATTATTGATGGAATTGTTTCGACACGCCGGGCTAATGAACAACATTGGCAGCTTATTAGAGAAATAATGCAGCTTCCCGCCATCAAAGTTGTTGAACACCCAGATATGTTTGTCCAGGCTACTGAATATAAACTGAGCGATTTCGATTATATAATTGAACTGCGCAGGGATGAAAACGAAGACATCACATATGAGCTGGTAAACAACGATTTTAGCCAGGAAGACGGCTTTTCGATGTTTGATTTTTAAATTGGATGGTGTTATGCATGGAGATTGGAGAAAGACTGAAAGAGGCGAGAGAGGAACAAAACCTGTCCCTGGAAAGTCTGCAGGAGACAACAAAAATACAAAAAAGGTATCTTGAGGCAATTGAACAGGGAAATTTTAAAATATTGCCGGGAACGTTTTATGCGCGTGCTTTTATTAAAGAATATGCTGCAGCAGTCGGACTCGATCCCAATGAACTGCTGGAGGAGTATAAAGAGGAAATCCCGCAAGCCGAGGAAGAAAGTACGGTACAATATTCACATATTCATCGTTCACGCAAAAATAATAACGCTCAGAAAAACACCAATATCTTTTCCTTCATACCGACTGTAATTGTCGTACTGCTGGTGATAGGCATCTTTTTCGTAGTATGGCTTTTTTATCAGGAGACAGCCTCTGAAGAAATCACAGAACCTGAACAGCCACAGGACGATCAAGAGGTAACATACGATGATGATGGAGATAATCAGGAAAATAAGGGCTCCGGCGATGAATCTGATGCAGCAAGTGATTCGGAATCGGAAAACTCGGGTGATAAAAGCACTGAAGGTGAATCAGAAAAGTCTAAGCCTGAATTTGTCGTAGAAGAGAAAGGGACGGGCAGCCCCCCTGAATCAACCGTTACTCTGGAAAATGCGAGTGATGAGATAACAGCCACAATTGAAGCTTCCGGAGACTCTTGGCTTGATGTCCAAAATGATGCAGGAGAATCTCTGTTTTCCGGTATGGTCAGTGCTGATAATTCACCGGTTGAGGTGGATTTAGCGGGAGCAGATCGTGTATGGTTCAGTGTCGGCAGCGCACCGGCATTGGATATAACAATCGACGGAACTGCACTGGAATACCCGGTAAATCCCGATGAAGAAGTGTTTCAAAAAGTTTGGGTTAAGATCAATAAAGCCGGGGAATAGTTAAAAACCAAATGGAAGTTATTTGTAAAAACCCTTCCTTGCTATTAATGGGAAGGGTTTTACATGCAGGAGGGAAATAGTTTGAATGTACCAAACAGGATGACACTTTCACGAATTCTTTTAATCCCTATTTTCATTATTTTGCTGAGTGTTCCATTCAACTGGGGCGACTGGGATATTGGTGATACGGTATTGCCAATTTCGCACTTTGCTGCTGCGTTATTATTTATCATTGCAGCGGCAACCGACTGGCTTGATGGGTATTATGCGAGAAAATATAATTTAGTGACGAATCTGGGGAAGTTTCTGGATCCGCTTGCCGATAAACTTCTCGTTGCAGCGGCACTGATTTTATTGGTTGAACTCGGGATGGCGCCCGGCTGGGTTGCAATCATTATCATCAGCAGGGAGCTTGCCGTAACAGGGTTACGTCTTGTAGCAGCAGGTGAGGGAATTGTGCTTGCAGCAGGAAGTATGGGGAAATTAAAGACAGCGACCCAAATGATTGCCATTGCTGTATTGCTGCTGCATGATTTTCCATTTTCATACGCAGCTATCCCGTTCGGCATGATTATGCTGTATATATCACTATTTTTCACCGTTGCATCCGGATATGATTATTTTGTGAAAAACTGGCATGTAATGAGGGATTCCAAATGAGAAAAAATTTAAGTGCTGAAATTGTTGCAGTCGGTACGGAATTATTACTGGGCCAGATTGCAAATACGAACGCACAATGGATATCGGAAAAACTGGCTTCAATCGGTATAAATGTTCACCATCATGCCGTTGTCGGTGATAACCTGCAACGGGTTGAAGAACAGTTCCGGATTTCCGGGAGTCGGGCTGATGTCATTATTGTTACCGGTGGTCTGGGTCCGACTGAAGATGATTTGACCCGGGAAGCTTTTCAGCAAATTTCCGGCATGGAAATAGTGGAGCACGAACCAGCCATGAAGAAAATTGAAGCGTTTTTTAAAAAACAGAAAACAGATATGACACCAAATAACAGAAAGCAAGCACGTGTTTTTGCCGATTCTGACGTTATTGAAAATAATACGGGAATGGCATCAGGCATGTCGCTGACTTATGAGGGAAAAACATGGTTCTTTTTACCGGGTGTGCCGAAAGAAATGAAGCAGATGATGACAGATAGTGTTTTGCCGCATCTTCAGCGGCTGTCAGGTGAGGAGACGAAGATCAAATCAACCATGCTCCGTTTTACCGGGATTGGGGAATCACGGCTTGAACATGAGCTGCAGGACATCATTCGGCAGCAGACGAATCCGACAATCGCTCCTTTGGCTCAAAATGAGGGTGTGGCGATCAGGCTGACAGCAAAAGCAGCGACTGATGATGAGGCCACTGAGCTGATTGAGCGGACAAAAAAGAAAATTATTGACAGAATTGGACGCCATTATTACGGCGATGACGACCAAACGCTGGAAGAGAAGGTTCTGGCATTGCTGAAGCAGGCGAACAAATCTGTTGGAGCGGCTGAAAGTTTAACAGGCGGCATGTTTACAGACAAACTGATAGCTGTACCCGGTGCTTCTGAGGTATGCCGCGGCGGGATTGTCTGCTATGATACAAAAGTAAAAGAGAAGGTGCTGCACATTCCTGAAAATCTCATACGCCAGTATGGCACCGTCAGTGAAGAATGTGCTGCGGCTATGGCTGAAAATGCCTGCAGTCTGTTGGATGCTGATATTGGAATCAGTCTTACCGGGGTTGCGGGTCCTGACAGCGTAGAGGGATACGAGGCAGGCACAGTATATATTGCTTTGTATGATAAATCAGGGGAAAAGCTGACCAGAAAATATAATTTTTCAGGCGGCCGTCAGGCAATTCGAAAGCGAGCTGCTGTGAAAGGCTATGAACTTTTATTCAATTTATTAAATTAAATTTATGGAATACATTTTTTCATTAAAAATTATTTTTTGCATCTTGTTTTCTATTAAAATTCCTTTTTAAAGAATTTAGCTGCTTTAAAAAACGGGAACATTTATTCGTTTTATTCTTGGCAAATCTCTTAAAAAAGAGTATGATATAATTAGTTCATTCATAAGGAGGTAAGCTCGTTGGGAGATAAAAAACAAGCTTTAGATATGGCGTTAAAACAAATTGAAAAACAGTTCGGCAAAGGCTCAATCATGAAACTCGGTGAGCAAGAAGGACAAAAGGTTGCAACGATTCCAAGCGGATCGCTTGCTCTGGATGTCGCTTTAGGGATTGGCGGCTACCCGCGGGGACGCGTCGTCGAAATTTACGGTCCAGAATCCTCAGGTAAAACAACGGTTGCACTGCATGCGATTGCTGAGGCTCAGCAGCAAGGCGGACAAGCTGCGTTTATTGATGCCGAGCATGCCCTTGACCCGACATATGCACGGGCTCTTGGTGTAGATATTGAAGAATTGCTTTTATCACAGCCGGATACCGGTGAACAGGCGCTGGAAATCGCTGAAGCATTGGTGCGCAGTGGTGCCGTTGATATTATTGTAGTCGATTCGGTGGCTGCGCTGGTTCCGAAAGCGGAAATTGAAGGTGAAATGGGCGACTCACACGTCGGTTTGCAGGCACGTCTGATGTCACAGGCTCTAAGAAAGCTTTCTGGAGCTATCAACAAATCCAAGACAACAGCTGTATTTATCAACCAGATCAGAGAAAAAGTAGGGGTTATGTTCGGGAACCCGGAAACAACCCCTGGCGGACGTGCTCTTAAGTTCTATTCATCTGTCAGACTGGAAGTGCGCCGGGCAGAGACATTAAAACAGGGAAATGAAATGATAGGGAATAAAGCAAGATTAAAGGTTGTCAAAAATAAAGTCGCCCCGCCGTTTAAGCAAGCAGAGGTTGATATTATGTACGGTGAGGGCATTTCCAAAGAAGGCGAAATACTGGATGTAGGTTCAAGTCTTGATATAGTTCAAAAAAGCGGTGCATGGTATTCCTATAATGGAGAACGGCTCGGACAAGGCCGGGAGAATGCCAAGCAGTTCCTGAAAGAAAATAAGAACATTAAGATGGAAGTTCATCATGCGATCCGGGAGCATTATAATATGGATGACGCACCAGAAGAAGAAGCTGGAGAAGGGTCCGAAGAAGACAACCAGGAAAGACTGGATGTTTAAAAAGGTTGTTCAAAAAGTCCGGTAACAATGACACATTGGTGTTTCCAGTCGGCTTATTTCTCAGCGGTTCATGTATCTGATTGCATATATTCCGCTTCTTGGAAAAGAAGAACACTAATGCTCGTGTGCGAGGTAGCTAAGTGAAGCTTACCTTGCGCTTGAAACTGCGACTCCTCGAACTGCCCGGTTTTTGTTATCTTTCTTTTTGAACACGCATGTAAATTTCATATATCTCCAAATCCTTTGCTGGCATAGTCCGGTAAAGGTTTTTTTCTCGCCTAAACGGGCAGCAGGATCCCCGTTTCAATACTTCAAGGAAACCAGACAAGATAAGCAGGGGATTGGCTGCCCGTAAAGGTCTGATTCTGTTCAACTGAATGATGTATCATTATATTTCATGCAACAACTATTACGATTTCTTGACATTAGCTAAAGGTAACAGTAAAATTAAATTGTATAATTTTCTATTATATTATACAATAATTTATTTATTATTGAACATTGTACATGCCGACAATAATGAATCAATTGTAAAACTTTATAGCAATAGGAGGTGAAATCATGGATAATCCCTTAATCATCTCCATTTTGCTTGCCGTAATCCTAATCGTCGGTATTGTTGTTGGTTATCTGATTCGTAAATCTATTGCAGAAGCTAAAATTTCCAGTGCGGAAAATTTAGCCAAACAAATAGTAGATGAGGCGCATCGTAATGCGGATGCTGCCAAGAAAGAGGCACTTCTTGAGGCGAAAGATGAAAATCATAATCTTCGTCAGCAGACAGAAGAAGACTTACGTGAACGGCGATTGGACGTACAAAAACAGGAAAATCGTCTGATGCAAAAAGAAGAGAATCTGGACAGAAAAGACGAAACGCTTGATAAGCGTGAAACTACGCTGGAGGAAAGGGAAGAATCACTAACAGAAAAACAACAACAAATTGAAGAAATGGAAAGCAAAGTGGAAGAGATGCTTAATGAGCAGCAAACGGAGCTTGAACGGATTTCCGGTTATACAACTGACCAGGCAAAACAAGTTATTTTGGAGCGAGTTGAGCAAGAGGTAAAACACGAATCAGCTTTAATGATCAAAGAAGCTGAGAATCGTGCTAAAGAGGAAGCAGATAAGAAGGCCAAAAGCATTCTTTCACTGGCCCTGCAGCGCTGCGCTGCAGATCATGTTGCTGAAACAACCGTTTCTGTTGTAAATCTTCCAAACGATGAGATGAAAGGGCGGATCATCGGCCGGGAAGGGCGAAATATCCGTACCCTCGAAACATTGACTGGAATTGATTTAATCATTGATGATACGCCGGAAGCGGTCGTTCTGTCAGGGTTTGACCCAATACGCAGGGAAATCGCCCGGATGGCACTGGAAAGACTCGTACAGGATGGCAGAATTCATCCGGCCAGGATTGAGGAAATGGTTGATAAGGCCAGACGTGACGTTGATGACTATATTCGTGAAGTTGGTGAGGAGACCACGTTTGAGGTTGGCATACATGGGTTGCATCCCGACCTCGTCAAAATTCTTGGCCGCCTGAAGTATCGTACCAGCTATGGTCAGAATGTATTGAAGCACTCTACTGAGGTTGCATATCTCTCAGGATTGCTTGCTGCTGAATTAGGCGAAGATGAAACACTGGCAAAAAGAGCCGGCTTGCTTCATGATATGGGTAAAGCAATTGATCATGAAGTCGAGGGAAGCCATGTTGAAATTGGCAAAGAACTTGGGGTCAAGTATAAAGAACATGAGGCTGTTATCAATTCGATTGCTTCTCACCACGGCGATGAAGAGGCGACTTCCGTCATTGCTGTTCTGGTTGCTGCAGCCGATGCACTATCAGCTGCCAGACCTGGAGCGAGAAGTGAAACACTGGAAAACTATATCAAACGTCTCGAAAAATTGGAAGAAATTTCGGAATCCTTCTCAGGTGTTGAGAAGTCATTCGCTATTCAGGCTGGAAGAGAAATTAGAATCATGGTTAAGCCTGATGAGATCAATGATATTGATTCAGTTCGAATCGCACGCGATATTCGTAAACAAATCGAAAGCCAGCTTGATTATCCAGGACATATTAAAGTAACTGTCATCAGAGAGACAAGATCAGTAGAATATGCTAAGTAAATTCAAAAGTTTTAGCGCCCCGATTAGTGACGTGCAAATCCGACTGAACCACAGGAGATAAAGGAAATACGTTGAGTGAAAGCAATCGATGTTGACTTATCGTATGGAGGTGAGGGGTGAGGAAGCCACGCTACAACTTAGCGCTGAAACTAGATAAAAGCGGCCGTTCGGGCCGCTTTTAATTTGCTTTACAATAGCTGGGCACTATGCAACACTGTGATTAATTCATATAGATAGGATGAGCAATAATGCAAATACTTTTTATAGGGGATGTTGTCGGTTCTCCAGGCCGGGATATGGTGCAGACATATCTTCCGAAACTGAAGGAAAAATATCGTCCCAATATGATCATTATTAACGGAGAGAATGCAGCAGCAGGCAAAGGAATTACCCAAAAGATTTATAAGCAATTTCTCGAATGGGGTGCACATGTCATTACAATGGGCAATCATACGTGGGATAAAAAAGAAATATTTGAATTTATTGATGATGCCAAGAATATGATCAGGCCTGCCAATTTTCCAGAAGGCACACCCGGAAAAGGCATGACTTTTGTTAATATAAATGGCACGGAAATTGCTGTTATTAACATTCAAGGACGCACGTTTTTACCTGCAATTGATGATCCATTCCGGAAAGTGGATGAACTGATCGAACAAGCCAAAAAACGAACAGATATTATTTTTGTTGATTTTCATGCGGAAGCAACAAGTGAAAAGCAGGCGATGGGCTGGCACCTGGACGGGAAAGTCAGTGCCGTTACAGGAACACATACGCATACACAGACGGCGGATGAGCGGATATTGCCGAATGGAACGGCGTATATTACGGATGCAGGTATGACAGGCCCTTATGACGCCATATTGGGCGTGGAGCGGGAAGCTGTCATGAAGAAATTTTATACCAGCTTGCCGGTACGTTTTGAAATTGATAAAAAGGGAAGATCCCAATTAAACGGTTTTCTTGTTATGGTTGATGAAAAAACGGGAACCGCTTCCAAAGCTGAACGCATATTAATTAATGACGATCACCCGTTTATCAGCTGATTGAAAAAACACCCCACTGAATGAAGTTTCACTTTTCCCCGGACGTAATGGTCAGTAATCCGCCCAAAAACTGCGGTTAACTGCCCATAAATCCCCGATTCTGTTCAACTAACATTCAGTGGGGAAAAAAGCATCCTACTGAATGAAGTTTCACTTTATTTGAATGTTTAGAATTATTGGTGCATAATAAGTAATAAGCTAACATCTCCAAGAATATAGTAGCATTAGAACTACAATAGTTAATGAAGGAGGAACTAGCAGTGGAAGTATTAAAAGTGTCAGCTAAATCCAACCCAAATTCAGTAGCAGGTGCATTAGCGAATGTTTTACGGGAACGGGGATCTGCGGAGATACAGGCAATCGGTGCCGGTGCATTGAATCAGGCTGTGAAAGCAGTTGCGATCTCAAGGGGGTTTGTCGCTCCGAGCGGAGTTGATTTAATCTGTATACCGGCATTTACCGATATTATGATTGAAGAAGAAGAGCGGACAGCAATCAAATTAATTGTGGAACCCAGATAATCTGACTTTTAAAACCAATTGAATGTTTTCGTCATAGCTGAAGCCTTCCTATTATGCTAGGAGGGTTTTTTATTTGTGCAGTATCCTTCATGTATTGTTTAATATAGCTGAAGGCTTTATAATGTAATAATGTATATATATAGATAAGTGTTTTTATATATGAAAGGAGTTCCGATTATGAACGAGCAGCAGCGAAAACAACAGGCGCAAATTAAGCCATCCGAAAATCCGGCGGACATAAAATCCGATGGGGATAACATGGAACGGCTAAAAAGTACAACCAGCGATGATATGATTGCCAAATATTTTGAAACAACATACGAGCCTCCGAATTTAAATAAAGCAAGGAAACGCGGCCGGGATGATGTTGAAGTTCACTATGATTTTGGCATTCCTGAGGATATGGAAAACATCGGAGAAGGCCGGAAATTCATGATCCGTACATACGGCTGCCAAATGAACGAACATGATACAGAAGTCATGGCCGGAATTTTGAATGAAATGGGTTATGAGTCAACAAATGATACTCAGGATGCAGATATTATTTTGCTGAATACTTGTGCCATAAGGGAAAATGCAGAAAATAAAGTGTTCGGTGAAATCGGCCACTTAAAAGCGCTGAAACGCGAGAAGCCCGATTTAATTCTTGGTGTGTGTGGCTGTATGTCCCAGGAGGAAAAAGTTGTTAACCGGATTTTGAAAAAACATCCGCAAGTTGATCTGATCTTTGGCACCCATAATATCCACCGACTGCCACACCTTGTGAAAGAAGCAATGTTCGGCAAGGAAAAAGTGGTGGAAGTATGGTCCAAGGAAGGCGATATCATTGAAAACCTTCCGAAAGCACGCAAAGGCAAAGTCAAAGCATGGGTCAACATTATGTATGGCTGTGATAAGTTCTGCACTTACTGTATTGTGCCGATGACCCGGGGGAAAGAACGGAGCCGTCTTCCCGAAGATATCATTCAGGAAGTACGCCATTTAACCGCACAGGGTTATAAGGAAATCACGCTGCTTGGCCAGAACGTCAATGCGTACGGCAAAGATTTCGAGGATTCCGGCTATGGCCTTGGCGACTTAATGGATGATCTCCATAAAATTGATATACCGAGAATTCGGTTTACAACGTCACATCCAAGAGATTTTGACGACCGTCTGATTGAAGTGCTTGCTAAAGGTGGCAATCTGCTTGACCATATCCATCTTCCTGTACAGTCCGGAAGCAGCGAGGTGCTTAAGAAAATGAATCGCCGGTACACACGCGAAGAGTATCTGGAACTGGTCAGGAAAATTCGTGAAGCGATGCCGAATGCGACACTGACAACTGATATTATCGTCGGGTTCCCGAATGAAACAGAGGAACAGTTTGAAGAAACGATGTCACTGGTTGAAGAGGTTGGCTTTGAATCTGCCTTCACATTTATTTATTCACCTCGGGAAGGTACACCGGCAGCCCGGAAACAGGATGATGTTCCTGAAGAAGTGAAAAAGCAGCGCCTTTACCGTTTGAATGAACTGGTGAATAAACAATCAGCCGAATCGATGCAACAATATAAGGATAAAGTTGTAAAAGTTCTTGTCGAGGGTGAGAGCAAAAAGGATCCTGATGTGCTGGCCGGTTATACGGAACGAAACAAATTGGTTAATTTTAAAGCCCCTAAATCAGTTGTCGGCAAAATCGTTGATGTAAAAATTACAGAAACCAGAACATGGTCATTAAACGGTGTCATGGCAGAAACAACAGCAGAGGTGAAATAAGATGGCAGAATATACACGTAAAGAAATATTGGATGAAGCCAAAAAATTGGCGAACATGCTCGCCAACACAGAGGAGATTGACCGTTTCAAACAGGTCGAAGCCAAAATTAATGATAATAAGAAAGTCCAGCGGTTAATCACAAAAATAAAGACATTGCAGACACAGGCTGTGAACTTTCAAGCATACGGAAAAACGGAAGCGCTGAAAAAAGTCGAAGAAGAAATTGACCGGCTGCATGCTGAAGTGGATGATATTCCGATTGTTCAGGAATTCAAAGACACCCAGGGCGTTGTTAATGATGTTCTGCAGCTCGTTTCCGGAACAATCTCACGAGAGGTTACCAATAATGTTATAACCTCAACCGGCGGTGACCTGCTGTCAGGGGAGACCGGCACAAACATGGAAAACGAGTCATCGGACCGGCAATAAGTAAAAGGGCTGGGACATACCGCTGCGGAAAAATACTTGGTACTCGTCGTGTTGTAAGTGATTTCGGCGAAGCAGCACTCCTCGTCCTCGCAGGTCGCAGATTACTCTGGCTCTGGGAAGCCTTGCTTTGTGCACGTCGCACTGCGGGGTCTCATCTAGGCCTATGCTTGCCCAGGAATCTCAGCATTTTTCTCCCTGATTTTGGTGAAAACCGATTATATTATAAAAAGAAAAATCTAAACTGATTTGGAATTTAACTCACGAATTTTGAATCATAGTTC
>NZ_DATGTT010000035.1:0-25515 GCF_035301675.1 Lentibacillus sp.
CATGGTTGGTGAGCCAATTCTGAAGTTGCTCATATGTCAATCCATATATGGACTTTTTGCTCATGCATATCCCTCATTTCCATACATTCCAATAGTATATTGTACTATAATACGGCATGCGTGGCAATGTGGCAAACGAATGGGATTGAGTCAAGTACTTGTGGGAGATTTTTTTAAGTCCCTTTTTTGTATTGTTTCAGCCCACCTTTGGTAACGTTTTCATGATTATATTCTTTATATGTTGGTGATGTTTCCCCTTTTTAAATTCCCCGTAATCCCTTTAAAGCTCCTGTGATTGGTTTTCCAATAGCTTGCTTTAGATAACCCAAATTGTTGCGTGTTGCCTCTGCAGCGCTTTCTTTCAGCTTTTCTACAAAGTGTTTCGGCGGCTTTTCTTCTTTGCTTTCCTGCGTTAATTCCTGCGTCTGTTCAAGTATCCCCTGCAGCGTTTTTATCTCCAGATTATCCTTGAGGGCAACCATGATATCGATGAATTTATCAAGCCCTTTATCACTCCAGCTACGCCCGTTTTTGAGCCTTCTAGCGAACACACTCATCGTTCCTTCTGCACTCCCCATCGGGCGGAATCCTGTTGTATCTATGCCCCTCTCTTTTAGTTTTTCACGGTAATCTCCCAGAGCCTCCGGATATTGAGAAAGCTGGGCAATTAACTCTTCCAGCCGTTCTTCCTTCTTTTCATTTTCAAGCGTACCCACCGCACTGTTTAATTCCACCATGAAGCCTTCCCAGTCATAGCTTGCTAGTTTCTTTCGGATGGATCGGTATCTTGAATGATCCCGAAACAAACGCTGTACATCCCGGGCAACATGAAAACGATCAATGACAAAAGTCGCATTATGCTGGAAATAATCCCGGCAGGATGTGATCCATTTCGCTCCATCCCCATTAATAACGAGGTGGTGCCTGGTCGGATCATACTCGTAAGTAGCCATTAGATACTGCTCAAATTCTTCCCAGAACGGCAGATTTCCTTCATGAATGAAATGTCGCTTCTCGATTAGCTTTGCTCGTTTACCATTCATTTCCCAGCCCTGATGCACACTGGCAATCTTAATTTCCTTACCCTTTTTCTTTTTCTCTTGGCTTTTCGTATAAAGCCCGTCCACCTCCACGAATACAACATCCTGTTCGAGTGGCACTGACTCTTCTGGCACAACCTCCGTATTCAAAAGCTGCTGGCGTATACCTTCATGACTGATGACAGGGTAGCCCAAAAGCTTCTCCATTGCCTTACCAGCCTGTCGATAGGAAACGCCTGTTACAGCCAGTTCAATAGCCAAATCTTGCACGACCGGACTCATTCCTTTTGTACCGTCAAAAGCTAAATATCGATCCAATAAATAGACATACTTTCCCGTCTCTTTATCCTGATAATAATTTCTTTTCAGTTCCACCTGCCCAAAAACAGACTCAAATTTTAATGTTCTTTTATCCTTTAAATAAAATCGTTGCTTATCCCTTCCTGAAGCAATCGCCTCATCTATTTCCTGTAACGTCTGTGTCATCATCTGAGAAAAACTCTCCTGCAATGCACGGTATGTCATTTGTTCTAATTCTTTCATTGTAAGCGTAGATATGATATCTTTCATTGGAGGACCTCTTTCTATAGTTGTTGTTGTAGCAGACTTAACTATACAAGAAAAGGTCCTCTTTTTCATGTGAAACGCCCTTAAACTACCGCGCTTCGCTTGCTGGCCTCCTCTTTGGTGTTGAAGTCTTACGACTTAAACACCAAAGAGGAGGTATATGTTCTCCCATAGACATTTTACTCTAACAACGAATGGTATCTTATCAGTCTGTACATCAGCTAAGAACGGATGACATGGAAGTTTTCTAGCTGTGAGCTTTTAATCCCCATTAATTTCAAGGTGTTTATTTTCATCGGATTAAACAACCAGGTCCAGAAAAAGATGTAATTATTGTTCCAGGCATCCGTCAAAAGTTATTTGCAGTTCATTGGGCAAAATATTGGCACTCCTGAAATTAAAGCCGTATCATTTTCTTTAAGGAGTGAGTTTAATGCAAAACAAGTTATTTAATCATATTCCACTGGCTGTTCTGGATCTTGCTCCAGTTCTTGAAGGCAGTACTCCGGAACAGTCTTTCAAAAACAGTGTGGATTTGGCACAGAACGTGGAAAAATTCGGTTTCAACCGCTACTGGCTGGCAGAGCACCATAATATGCCAGGCATTGCCAGTTCGGCCACATCTGTACTGATCGGACATATCGCCGGGGCAACCAACGAGATGCGCGTGGGTTCAGGCGGTGTTATGCTGCCAAACCATGCTTCACTCGTTATCGCTGAACAGTTCGGGACTTTAGAAACATTGTACCCGCGCCGCATCGACCTCGGTCTCGGACGCGCACCAGGTACCGACCAGGCGACCGCTTATGCACTTAGGCGCACGTTAAACCAGCGCGTCGAGGATTTTCCAATGCAAGTTGAAGAGCTGGAAGACTATTTTGCCGGTACAGCTGGTGTGCACAGTGTCCCAGGTGAAGGATTGGACATCCCAATATGGCTGCTCGGATCCAGCGGGTTCAGCGCCCAGCTTTCATCACAGAAAGGTCTGCCGTTCTCGTTCGCAAGTCATTTTGCACCTGATAATACTATTGCGGCACTCAATTTGTATCGGGAAAATTTCAAGCCATCTGACACGCTTGCTGAGCCATATGCCATGATTGGCGTCAATGTGATTGCAGCGGATACCAATGAGGAGGCAAAATACCTTGCCACAACCCAGCAGCAGCAGTTGCTCAGCATCCGCCGCGGCAAACCGGAGAAACTGCAGCCGCCGATTAAGGATACAAATGAAGCCTGGACTGAAACGGAAAAAGCAGTGGTTGAACAATCAGCCAATTCCCCGTACACCCTGATCGGTGACAAGGAAACAGTACGGCAGGGGCTGAAGGAACTGCTTGAAGAAACCGGAGCAGACGAAATGATCATCAACTCACAGATTTATGATCACAAAGCCCGCGTCCGCTCATACGAGATTGTCGGCGAGCTGATGGAATAGTTTATCGAGTTAAAAGTCCGTCAATGCCGGTCTTTTTAGCTTTTCCAACTGCTTTTAATTGTGAATTTTAACGAAATCACTGTGAACTTCAGCATTTTGCCAGAAAACACGCTGAACAAAGGCCCGGGGCGCCCGTTTAGTGACGTACTATAATATAAGAAAAAAGCCGCAGTCCCCAAAACGGAGATTGCGGCTTTTTCATAAACAGATCAGCTGCCCTGAACAATACGGGCTGCAACATCGACTGTACGGCGAGCCTGATGTGCGACTGCACCTTCAACGTCTTCCACCATGTTGCCATCCTGATCGACGGAAACACTGGCACCATAAGGGTTTCCGCCGCCGGCAAAGATTGAATCATCTGAGTAGCCCGGTGTTGCAATAATGGCACCCCAGTGCATCATGGATGTATAAAGTGAAAGCAGTGTTGCTTCCTGACCGCCATGAGGATTTTGTGCGGAAGTCATACCACTGACAACTTTGTTGATGGTTTTTCCTGCTGCCCACAGTCCGCCTTGTGTATCAATGAAATTCTTCATTTGTGCTGGCAGGGCACCAAAGCGGGTCGGTGAACTGAAGAGAATAGCGTCAGCCCATTCAACATCATCCGAGGTTGCTTCAGGTACGTCTTTTGTGGCTTCGTAATGCTTTTTCCATAATGGATTCGAAGCGATGGCTTCTTCCGGTGCGAGCTCCGGCACTTTGACCAGTTTTGTTTCTGCACCAGTTTCTTTTGCTGCCTTTTCAGCCCATTGTGCCATCTGATAATTGGTTCCCGTTGAACTGTAATAAACGATTGTTAATTTAACGTTTGCCATTGTTTTAGTCTCCTTTGCTGTCTTTTTTCCAAATAGTTTCTCGAATAAGCTCATGTTGTCATCACCTAGCTTACGCAAATTTTGCTGTATAATTCTGACTGTCCTGTAGATTACATAAATCAATCCCCTTTACAAAACGCATTAAAGTTATTTTATTCCACTAAGTTACTTTATGTAACTAATATAGCGCGCTTTATTGATCAAGTCAAATAAATTTGCTTAGAATTCCCCTTTTAATAAAAAACACATGGGAAGGATTCCCATGTGTTTTTTTCAGGTCCTAATTCAAATTGTCTGCCAATTTCACGGCAATATCCGCTCCGACATGTGCGTTGTGTTTTACCAGTGCGATGTTGGCGTCAAGACTTTTGCCGCCGGTCAGTTCCTCGACTTTGGCCAGCAAAAATGGTGTGACATCTTTTCCGTTGATGCTGTTTGCTTCCGCTTCTGTAAGCGCCTGGTCAATGACTGCAGTGATTTCCGCTTCGTTGATGGCATGTGCTTCCGGAATCGGATTCGCAACAACAGCACCCCCGGATAGCCCGAGATCCCATTTTGTGTTCAGAGCAGCAGCCACTGTTTCCGGATCATCCGCCCGAAAGTTAACCGGGAACTCACTTGTCCGGGTATAAAAAGCTGGTAACACATCTGTTTCATAACCAATCACCGGCACGCCATTTGTTTCCAGGTATTCCATCGTTAAGCCAAGGTCAAGAATCGATTTAGCGCCTGCACAAATAACCGCTACGTTTGTTTTGGCCAGTTCCTCAAGGTCAGCCGAAATATCCATTGATGTCTCAGCCCCCCGATGCACACCGCCAATACCGCCGGTTACAAACGTACGAATACCGGCAAGTTCAGCACAAATCATCGTAGCTGCTACTGTTGTCGCACCTTTCTGTCCGGTTGCAACCAGATACGGCAAATCACGCCGGGAAACCTTTGCAATACCTTCAGCCTGTCCGAAGTTTTCCAGTTCCGCATCACTCAAGCCGATTTTAATTTTCCCATCCATAATGGCGATTGTTGCCGGGACTGCACCATGATCACGAATAATCTGTTCAACAGCACGCGCCGTCTCGACATTTTTGGGGTACGGCATTCCGTGTGATATAATTGTGGATTCAAGCGCGACAACAGGTTTCCCTTGTTCTTTAGCTTCCTTAACTTCTTCTGATAATGCTAGATATTGATTCATGACAGTTCCTCCAAATCTTTTTGTAGTTGTGATGCTGTTAAATCAGGGCGAACGGTGTAAGGGGACAGCAATGTCTTGGTCGCATTGACAACCCCTGCCCGGGCGATATCGGCAGGTTCCTCACCCTGCAGCCACGCATAGACAACTGCTGCTGAAAACGCGTCCCCTGCCCCGGTAACATCAACGATTTCTGTTGTTTTTAGCGCCGAAACATGGTGTATGTCGTCTGTTCCGGCACCAATCACCGCACCTTCTTTTCCGTTAGTGATAATCACATTGCTGACGCCGCTATCTAGCCATTTGGCCGCCAGTTCCCTGGTTGAAAAACCTTGGTCAAAATATGCCTCAGATTCATCCCGGTTGGTAATCACCCATGTAACCCCGTTCATATCTTCAGGAAGTCGGGTCATTTTCGGGGCGGATACTGTTATGAATATTAGTGGAATTTGATGGTATCTGGCAAATTGAGACAAAAAGGCCAATGTTTCTTTTGGGCAATTTAAATCAGCCAGAATGCATTTTGCCTGCAGGAGAACAGGAGTATGGATCTGCAGCCATTCCGGCGTCATGAGCTCAAATATATCCATATCAGCCAATCCGTAAACCAGATCACCTGAGCTGTTCAAAACAGCGGTGTACGAGCCGGTTGTCGCTTCGGTAAATTGCGTCACATTCTCGAGATTCATGTAGGGCTCAGACACTTCGGCAATGTAATCCCAATCCTTGTCTATGCCGCCGACGGTCAGCAATTTGGCGTGCATATCGAGCCGGCCGAGGTTTTCAGCGATATTGCGGGCAACACCGCCGGCATTTTGCGTTGATGTGACCGGGTTGGACGTGCCCTGCTGCAAACTTTTATCAGCATAAAATTTCCGGTCAACATTCGCACCACCGATACAGAGGATATCCTTTCTCTCATTCAGCACATATGCCTTCCCGCGAATATAGCCTTGTCTCATGAGTCCTGAGATCATATTGGCAACAGATGACCGGGAAATTCCAAGTGCTTCCGCCAATTTCTGCTGAGAAATATATGGATCTTTTTTAATCAGCTGGAAAAGCCTTTGTTCTTTTTGATTCATATTTGCTTACCTCTTTTAAACTTTTGTTAATATATTAAACATTTGTTTATTATATGTCAAGCGGCTTTATACTGAGCCTCACAGTTTAGAGATTGGGTGATAACTGTTATAGTAGATTTGAATATTATTAAAAAGTGAGGTTTTAAAGTGAGTAATTTAATTATTTCGCAATTCAATACGACACATAACGCATTTATGAATGAGATTAAAGATGTCAGTGAGAAGCAGTTGGATATACAGCCTAAAGGATTCAATAATAATATCCATTGGCATATCGGTCATGTGCTAACAGTGAACGAACAATTTCTGTTCGGATTTCCGGAGAATTCCGAAAATCTTCCGGGACACTATAAGGACCTTTTCGGCAATGGTTCCAAACCGGCGGACTGGCCTGAAGATGTTCCAAGCGCTGATGAACTTGCAGAGCAGCTGACCAGCCAGCTGAAACGGATAAAGAACATCCCAGAAGAGAAGTTTGCTGAAAAATTGCCGGAAACAATCCTAGGTGCTCAAACATTTGGCGAACTCGCCGCACTTGCAGCATTTCACGAAGGCAACCACGCCGGCCGTGTTAACGCTATGAAGAAAGTGCTGAATAATTAAACTGCCCGCCACTAATATGCTTATGGATTGTTTGAACCAGGGAGGTTCCCGGACGGTAAGAATAGAATAACCATACAGAAAAACCACGCTCCCCCAAGCGTGGTTTTTTTTATATATGAACATTCATGAGCAGTGCAAATCCCCTATTTTTTTAGACCATTTCCGGTATGCGCTCCCGCATCGTGCCATGCTTTGCAAAATTCGCATGCCAGGAGAACGCTTTTTCCAATACGTGCGGTGTCTGACCGCCGCGTCCAAACGCTTCATGGCAGTAATTCCATAATTGCTCGCGATACATCGGGTGGGCGCAATTTTCAATGATCTGAGGCACACGTTCCCTTGGTGCCAAACCGCGCAGATCCGCATACCCCTGTTCTGTGACTACAACATCGACATCATGTTCCGTATGATCGATATGGGAAGCAAATGGAACAATGCTGGATATGTCACCATCTTTGGCAATTGACTTAGTCACAAAAATGGCCAGTTTGGCGTTGCGGGCAAAATCACCCGAGCCGCCGATGCCATTCATCATTTTTGTGCCGGAAACGTGTGTTGAATTCACGTTGCCGTAGATGTCAAATTCCAATGCCGTATTGATGGATATAAGTCCGAGGCGGCGGATAATTTCCGGATGATTGGAAATCTCCTGCGGGCGCATGACAAGTTTATCGCGGTAGTTATCAAAATTAGAAAAGACTTGCTTCATTTTATCTTCAGACAGCGTGATTGAACAACAGGAAGCGAAATCCACTTTACCGGCATCAATCAGATCAAATACGGCATCCTGCAGCACTTCCGAATAAACCTGCAGATGTTTAAACTCTGAATTGACCATGCCGTGAAGAACCGCATTGGCAACTGAGCCAATCCCGGACTGGAGTGGTGCGAGCTGTTCATCCAGCCTGCCGGTTTTCACTTCATCCCTTAGAAAATCAAGCAGATGATCGGCCATCATTTTCGTTTCTTCATCAGGCTGCCCAATCGTCGACGGTGAGTCTTCCTGATGAGTATATACAATTCCTTTAATTTTCGCCGGATCAACTTTAATGCTTGTCTCACCAATCCGGTCATCAGGATTTGTTAACGGAATCGGCTGACGTTCACCCTGTTTTGCAGGACTGTACAGATCATGCACGCCTTCCAGCTTTTGAGGCTGTGCTGTATTAATTTCAACAATGATATTTTCCGCATTTTCGGCGAACACTAGCGAGTTTCCGATCGATGTTGACGGAATGATGCCGCCGTCCTCAGTTATCGCAATCGCTTCCAAAATCGCGTAATCAATTGTTTCAATAACATCGTGCCGGATCCACTCAGATGTGTGTGACAGATGGTGATCCACAAATAGATGCTCACCGTTGTTTATCTTTTTTCGCATAGCCGGGTCTGCCTGGAATGGCAAACGTTTATTAATGATTCCTGCTTCAGCAAACATTTTATCAATATCTGAGCCAAGTGATGCTCCTGTGAATACGTTTACTTTAAAGGCCTCGTACTCTGCCCTGTCAACGAGTGCAGTTGGCACCGCTTTCACATCACCTGCACGTGTGAAGCCGCTCATCCCCAGAGTCATGCCATCCTTGATCCATGAAGCAGCATCCATGGCTGACACAACACAATCATGGAGGCGCTCGTCATGAATACGTTCTTCATTAGCCATCATGATGTAACCCCTTTCTTGAATTTATTAAAACTATTTTAACTTAATAGCAGGGGTTGATTGGAGATTTTGGAAGGGAATAGCGATATTCATTATAGAAAGGCAAAAAATAAGTATGAGCCAGAATATTTTTGCAGAATACAGAAATTTTAGCGCTGAAACCGATTGAAGAGCGAACTTTCTATCGGGAGGAGTTTTTGTACACCGTATGGATTTCGGTGTTTAAGCAGGATTTATGCGCACGGGCTGAAGTTCTCGCGCTCGAGCTGAAGTTTCCGCTCTTGGGCTGAAGTTCTCGCTTTCGAGCAGAAGTTCTCGCGCTCGAGCAGAAGTTCTCGCGCTCGAGCAGAAGTTCTCGCTTTCGAGCGGAAGTTCTCGCGCTCGGGCTGAAGTTCTCGCGCTCGGGCTGAAGTTCTCGCGCTCGGGCTGAAGCTGCGCCCCTCAAATCATGGATAACTTTTCACGCCCATACTGCTCACTTTCCCTCTAAAATCCGAGCAGCTTCCGGAAATAACTCGCATACGACTGACTGACCGGAATCTGATAGCCGTTATCCATTGCCAGAATAAAGGTTGAATGTGTGTCCGGGAAAATATCCTTAATATGATGAACATTGACGATGAACGACCGATGGCAGCGGATAAACGTCTCCCGCGGAAGTGAATATTCAAAGTCCTGCAGTGCACGTTTCGTCGTGCCAACAGGAACATCGGAAAAAACATGTGTTTTCCGATCCTTTGCTTCCATAAAGACAACATCATGGAACGGGATTGGCCGCCAGCCGTCTCCTGTTCTCACTGTAACCACCGATTTGCCCTCGGTCATCACCGGATAAATGGCAGTCACACATCCCTGCAATTGCTTGTCCTGGTGAAACGGGACAGCCATTCCGTGATACGGAACCCCAAACACACTGCGATCGATGAACTCCGATACCTTTTGCTCACTGTTGAGCGCTTTATAAGCAATCGTTCCTTCAACCACCGGATCACCGGGATTTATTTTCAAATCGATCCGCTTGCTCGGTCGGTAGTAAATATATTCAGCTGTGTCTGATACCGCAATGGATATCTCATCAGAAAAAAGCTCACCAATCACATCCAAAAGCGAGCCAAACGTTAAAGGATTCATAAAAAGACACCTTGCCTTTCACGCTATTCTATTAATGATAATGTAACACTCCCAGAAAATAAAGTGAAACTTCGTTCAGTGGGGTGCTTTTTCCCCACTGAATGTTAGTTGAACAGAATCGGGCATTTAAGGACAGTTAGCCGCCGTACTCTGGCGGGTTACTGTCCATTAGATGCGGGGTAAAGTGAAACTTCATTCAGTGGGGTGCTTTTTCCCCCGCTGGATGTTAGTTGAACAGAATCGGGCATTTAAGGAAAAATAACAATTCCTTTGTTTTCCTAGTTTTCCATGGCGACATTTGGTAATCTTAACAGTAAGAGGACTTATAGATAGTTAAGGAGTTTTAGCAATGAAAAATTTAGTGATCCTTGGCGGTGGCTATGGTGGAGTTAATATCCTGCAGAACCTGATTGAGCACAATTTGCCCGAAGATTTGTATATCACGATGATCGACCGCAATCCATACCACTCAATTAAAACGGAATTCTATACAATCGCAGCAGGCACATCAGCTGATAAAGATGTGCGTATGGACTTTCCGGAACACGATAAGGTAAGCTACGTATTCAATGAAATCACCAAAATTGATACCGACAAACAGCAAATTGTTTTGCAGGAAAGAGGTGAGCCCCTACCTTATGATTATTTGATCATAGGGCTGGGATGCGAGGACAATTATCACGGTATTGAAGGAGCAGGTGAATTTACCGAAAGTGTTCAGACCTTTAACAGAGCACGCCATGCCGGAATGGCAATCGGCAACCTGTCCGCTTATGGAAAAGCTACCATTGTCGGTGCCGGACTGAGCGGCATTGAAGTGGCAGCCGAGATCCGCGAAAGCCGGCCTGACTTGAATATTCGACTTCTTGACCGCGGAAATACCGTATTGAAGGCCTTTGACCGAAAAATCCAGAACTATGTGGCAGATTGGTTCATGAAGAATGACATAGAAGTGGTTCATGGTGCCAAGGTTGAGTATGTTGAAAAAGATGGCGTCTGCGACAACGGCATTTGTTACGTAAACGATGTCACCATCTGGACAGCTGGTGTACGCCCGAACTATCTGGTGCGTGAATTACCACTTGAGCAGGATGAGCAGGAAAAGATTATCGTTAATGATTTTTATCAGGTCCCGGAGCAGCCGAACATCTATGTTGTCGGTGACTGTGCTTCCTCTGAACATTCCCCAAGTGCCCAGCTTGCCCGGCAGCAGGGAGAGCAGATCGCTGATGTCCTTGACGCTGTACTTAAAGGGAAAAAACCAAAAAAGCCCGGCAATCTCAAACTGAAAGGTACGCTCGGATCGCTCGGAAGCTCGGAAGGTTTCGGGGAAATGATGTCACAATCAATGGTCGGCTACATCCCTCGCCTGGCCAAATCGGGTGTGCTTTGGCTCAATAAACGGCACTAGCTGCATATCACCCGGACAGCTTTTTAAGAGCTATCCGGGCTTTTTAGTATTAACAACACGTTAACACACGTGGAAAACCCTTTGTAATGTCTTTCCACTGAGACTTCGCAGCAAAATTTTACGAAACTGCCCGCAGTCCGATTACCCCAATAATAATTGCTGAAAGGCTCACAATCCGTGAAAGACTTTTTGATTCGCCAAAAAAGATCATGTTCACAATTACCGCACCGGCTGTACCGATACCAACCCAGACCGCATAAGCGACACTCACCGGCAAGTATGCAAAAGCCTGATACAGCACGGCCACAGACGTACAGAGTCCCCCGACATACAACACATTATTTTTCAATGACTTTTGCTGACTGGCCAATTTCAGGCCAACCACCCCGATCATTTCAAACATTGATGCCATTAAAATAAATACCCATCCCATCAGTGAGAACCTCCCTCGGTACGTTTTTCGTCTTCGCGATCTGCAAGTTTCAATCCGATCACACCGGCAATCAGAAGCATAATGAAAAACATTTTCCCGAAATTGATGCTGCCATTAAAAAGGAACACATCCATTAATACAGCACCAATCGTGCCCGCGGCTGCAAATATGGCGTAAACCGTCCCAGTCGGCAGTTCTTCACAGGCCTTACGGAGACATTCCAAATCGAACCAGATCACCAGTGCAATCAGCCCCCAGTGCCACCAGCTGGAAGCCGTACTAAACCCAAACACCCAGCACAGCTCAAGCAGGCATACAAGCACAAGATAGACCCATGATTTATTCATTCGAAACGCCTCCCTCTAAAATGACTGATATTCAGTCATTAAATACGAAAGTATAATAACGGACATCACACCAGGCTAAATCCCAGCGCATGTCCGGCAAAATCCAATACTTCCCTTTTCTTTAAATCAGCTTTGCTGTCATCTTGATGACTGTACATATACGTTTGCTCTGCTGCATCTTCAATTAACCCGATCAAAATCTCGGCTGTGCGTTTTGGATTTAAAGAATCACGGATGACACCGTCCGCTTTTGCTTGTTCAAGCTGATTGCTGAACCATGCGTAATAGGATTCATATATCGTTACCCATTCCTGCATATATTCCGTCGATGCAAGCCCTGCATAAATCAGCGCGAACACATCCCGGTACTCCTTCGTCAAATCAAACACGATATCAACGACGATTTTCAGCTTTTGGTCAAATGGCAGATCGTCATGCACATTTTCCTGGATTTCCTTTAATATCTTCTCGGTCATCACTTCCGCAATCGAAAGCATAACCGATAACTTGGATGAAAAATATAAATAAAAGGTCCCCTGTGCGATTCCGGCACCTTTCACGATGTCCGAAACAGTCGCCTTATCAATGCCTTTTTCACGAAAAACTTCGATTGCTGATTGTATAATTGCTTCTTTTTTATTGTCCAACCCTATATCTCCCATCTTACTGACTGACTATCATTCATTTTACATGAAACCGGACTTGTTTGTCAATTCATAGTACAGGGGGCTGGGACATAACTAAAACGTTTAACATAAAAGACGAATGATAACCGGAATATTTAAGTGAAATGTATGGGTAAATCTTAACCACTGCTGCGGAAAAATGCTTCGCTGGTTTAAATGAAAGCGAATTAAACTATAAAAAGAAAAATCCGAACTGATTCAAAATCTAATTGAAGAATTTTAAATCATCGTTCGGATTTTTTCTTTGATTCATTATTTTTGTCTCAGCCTCCTTGTTATGCTAGTTACTCCATGGTGGTCCCGGACGTTTTTTGCCCCCTTCATAAAGTAAGTAATCTTCTCTCGTTTCCTTAAACTCATCCAGCTCCGGCTGCCATTCGCTGACAATTTCATCTACTGAAGCCCCGTTTTCTATTTTGTCCCGGACCCAGCCATTGCCGATTAGATTGTCAAAGAATGAAACGCCCTCGCTGTTTTCTGCCCGGAAAGCAAAGTCTTCCGGATACATATCATGAATTGTCTTGACGATTGTGACACCCGTTTCAATCGGTTCATATACTTCCTTGTCCTTCACATGAATCTCAATGCCGTGCGACAATTCACCACTATGTTTTGAGAACTGCGGTGTAAATGACGCCGCTCGGAACTGAACACCATCAAGCCCCTGGTCATTCAAATTGGCCGCAAGTTCCGTGCTGTTGATGAACGGCGCGCCAATCAATTCAAACGGTTTCGTTGTGCCACGTCCTTCTGAGACATTTGTTCCTTCAATCAGAGCTGCTCCCGGATAGACGAATGCTGTATCAACAGTTGGCATATTTGGTGATGGCATAACGAACTCAAGCCCCGTCTCGTCATATGTCATCGATCGGTCCCAGCCTTCCATCTCAACAACTTTCAGATCAGCACCGATATCAAACTCCTCATTGAACAGTTTAGCCAGTTCACCGACAGTCATGCCGTGCCTTAGCGGAATCGGATACATGCCGACAAATGAAGAGTATTCAGGCTGCAATACCGGACCTTCCACTTTTTCACCGCCAAGCGGGTTCGGACGGTCAAGAACAACGAACTCAATATCGTTTTCAGCCGCAGCTTCCATTGCATATGCCATTGTGTAAATGTACGTGTAGAAACGTGTACCGACATCCTGAATATCAAACAGCAAAGTATCGACGCCTTCGAGCATTTCCGGTGTCGGCTTGCGTGTCTCACCGTAAAGGCTGTAGACAGGCAAACCGGTTTTTTCATCGATATAAAACTCAACATATTCGCCCGCCTGCGCGCTGCCGCGAACACCGTGTTCCGGTCCGTACAGTGAGACAAGATTGACATCATCGTGATTGTGCAATGTGTCCACGATGCTGTTCAATTCCTGGTCAACACCAGTCGGGTTCGTGATTAACCCGACATTCTTGCCTTCAAGCATATCAATTTCGTCTTGCAGCAATACATCAACGCCAAGCTTGACGTCTGTATCATGACCCGGCGGCACACCATCGGGTGGTCCTTTGCCATTTCCCGGGGAATCAGCCATTACGACAGACAATGTTGCCAATGTCATAATTCCGGCAACTAGCATGACCATCCATTTTTTCATTATGAATGCCTCCTGTTCTTATTTTGTTGATTTACGGATTTTTAATATTGAAACCTGTCGTCACCTTTAATAACTAAGATGGTGACCGTACTCGTATAAATCAGGAATGGTAACCGGTAGCCTCCCCTGCGGATTCACTTCACCGATCA
Source organism: Lentibacillus sp. (assembly GCF_035301675.1). NCBI lineage: Bacteria > Bacillati > Bacillota > Bacilli > Caryophanales > Bacillaceae > Lentibacillus > Lentibacillus sp. The sequence continues at coordinate 14,164 of NZ_DATGTT010000035.1, forward strand.
GAACTTTAGCAAGTGCTTCGACCGACACATCTCTGTTGCCGTAAGTCGCCAGATAACCCTCCACTTCAGGGAACTTCATCAGATCATAAGGGTTCCGGATTGCCGACACAACAATATCCTTACCTGTGCTCTGGAGTGCCGAAACCAACTGCTGCTGGGCCGTATTCGTATTAGCTGTATAGGTGGTTACAACGACCGTATCAGCATCTTGTGCCCGTAAAACTGCTTCATCAATTTGTGCCTGTGCCGGACTTGTATTGGTTGCATAACCTGTGACATTGTAGCCTTTGTCTGCCATCTGGTCGGCAAGATAGGATGGCTTACCAAGGGATGGACCGGTAATTAGAATATCCTGATTCTTCTGCATCGGCAGTAAGTTGTTCTCGTTTTTCACCATAGTAATGCTCTTATTGGCAATTTCATCCGCTTTGGCCAGGCTTTCATCAGTGCCAATGTTTTCGACCGCATCAGGATCGGTTTTCGGATCACCGAACAGGCCTTTCTCCATCTTGGCCTTCAAAATGCGATACACGGATTCGTCTACGCGCTCTTCACTGATCTCACCGCTTTCAACCGCCTCAAGCATCGCATTGTACGACTGTTCGACATCAGGCGGGTTCAGTAATATATCGTTGCCGGCCTTAAATGCTTCAACTGGCACACGCTCAGGCTCAACCACATTAGCACCGGACATGCCCAGGCTGTCTGTTACAATCAGGCCGTCATAGCCCATTTCTTCACGCAAAAGACCGGTTATAATCGGTTTTGACAATGTTGCCGGCAGTCCTGAGTCATCAAGTGCCGGAACGACAATGTGTGCTGTCATGATTGCCTCAATACCAGCATCAATTGCCGCCTTGAATGGCTTCAAATCGACATTGTGCAATGTTTCAAGGTCATGATTGATGATTGGCAGACCATAATGTGAGTCAACATTCGTATCACCATGTCCCGGGAAATGCTTGGCTGTCGGAATAACTTTTTGGTCCTGATAAGCCTGCACCTGGGAAACGGTCATATCCGAAACAAGGTCAGGATCCTCACCGAACGACCGGACACCGATGACCGGGTTTTCCGGATTAACATTGACATCCGCCACAGGTGCAAAGTTCATGTTTATGCCGATACTGCTTAACTCGGTACCGATAATGCCTGCAGAATCAGCAGCCAAATCGGTTGAACGGGTTGCCCCAAGCGCCATATTCCCCGGGAAAACTGTTCCGGGACTTGTCAGTCGCTGGACAATGCCGCCTTCCTGGTCGGTCGCAATAAACAACGGAATCGGCATGCGCTGATCCATGGCGATGTCCTGCAGACCATTCGACAGGGCGTTAATCTGTTCAACGTCAGCCGGGTTGCCGATGTTATCCGTCCAATTAAAATAAATCACACCGCCGACATGATATTTTTCAATCGCTTTTTTAAAATTTTTAGCACCGCGGTTATTGTTCAGATTGGTTTCTTCGTAGTCGGGATCTGTGGGGGTCTGGCCGTACATGTGGATAATAAATAACTGGCCGATTTTCTCTTCCAGTGTCATGTGGTTCATCTTGCTGACAATCCAGCCGTGCTTCGCTTTTTCACCGTTGCCCCAGCCGGGCTTGACCGGGTCGTCCCAGCCCTTGCCGAATGCTGCTGCAGGGAAGCACAGCAGGAAAATAAGCATGAACGAGAGGATTGAAAGCAATCGTCGTTTAAGCAAAGCATTCACTCCTTTTAGTTATAATTTAAAAACTGCTGTTTATCTGCCATTGCCGCGCTGCAGTGTTACATCCGTTATGACAGGCAAATGGTCGGATGCCAAAGTGTCAATGACCTCGGCATTTGATACATCTATCCCCTGTGTTGTCAAGATGTAGTCAATGCGTTTATTTGGTGAGGAAGCTGAATATGTGTAGCCGTCACCTTCCCCGCTTTCAGCCCATGCATCGTTAAAACGACTAAATAGGGGAGCCAACTCGGGCGCATCCGGCTCAGCATTCATATCCCCGGCCAGTATCGCACTGTCTTGATTTGGAATAATATCAAGCATATCATCTACCTGCATTTCGCGAACATAAGGATCACCGCGATAATCCAAATGTGTGACATAAAATGAAAATATTGCGCCTTTCGCATTAATCACCGTTTCAGCAAACCCTGGCGCCGGTACAGGTTCAGGGTTGGCATCCTGGGTTGAAAGTCTTGCAATCTCACGGTTACTCGCATCAATAATTGGATATTTACTCAAAACCGCTACACCGTACTTCCGTCTTGGGTCGTCTTCATTGATAGGGTCCTGATTATAAATCGGGGCCATGAAGGCATGCATATCCAGCTTATCGGCAAGTTTTTGAAGTTCGTCATCAAAATTGCTGCGATATCCCCAGTTCTTATCAACTTCCTGCAGACCGACGACATCAGCATCTGACGCTTTTATCACATCAGCAATCCGTTCAATATCATAGTTTCCGTCACTGCCAATGCCTGCATGGATGTTGTATGTCATCACTCTAATCGTGACGTTTCGCCCATTTTCAGAGTTGCCTTGTGCATGTGCCTCTGCCAACGGTACAATCAAAACAGCCATTAAAACAACAAATGAAAATATCCACCGACTTTTTATATGAAAGCCTCCCTTTTAATAGATTCTTAATTCCTGTTAAGCAAAACCATCACGGTTACATGATTTTTTGCCTCCTTCCAAACCTATTTATAAGGGTTTTCATCACTAGATTATCGGCTTTAGAACAGATTGTACATGCTGCAACATAACCAATTTTTGAAATATTAAGTAAATATATAGGTCTTTATATATGAGTCTTTATATTCATGAATGTGTGGGTGTGCTATTTTGACAGTGTTTTTGTGCTGTTTGATCAAACTGCAACGTCAGAAGGGATAATGCTTATTATTTCTGATTATTTCTATATAGTGCTATAATTAAAAAAGAACACATGCGTAGATTTCCTCTTTTGAAATTTATCTTCTAATATACGTTTCTTCGTTAGCAACAAATCACCAGCCACACTCGGGGGTTTTTCATGGGTAATATTAAGGATACTGTTTTTGAAGTCATTTATTCCATTTTACCGATTGCACTTGTGATAACCGCATTGCAATTCACTATCATCTGGCTGCCGATGGAAGCATTTGTGCAATTTTTGATTGGCGTCCTGTTTGTTGGTATCGGTCTCATTCTCTTTCTTCTGGGCGTTAATATCGGGCTGCTTCCTGTCGGGGAGATGGTCGGATCAGCATTATCCAAGACTAAAAAGCTGTGGGTGATCGTACTGTTCGGCTTTCTTCTGGGGGCAGTTGTGACGTTTGCCGAACCTGATGTCCGCGTTCTTTCCTCGCAAATTGATGATGTCTCCGGAGGTGCTATTCCGCAGATCATCCTCATCATGTCGGTAGCAATTGGTGTAGGCATCTTTGTAGCCTTGGCCATGTTCCGGATCGTCTTTAACATCAGTATTGTTTATTTGCTGGCAGGCGGCTATGCGCTTATCTTTTTGGTCGCCGCTTTTGCGCCATCCAGCTTTGTACCGATTTCGTTTGATGCGGGCGGTGTGACAACCGGACCGCTGACAGTGCCGTTCATATTGGCATTGGGCGTTGGTGTTGCTACCGTTATCAGGGGTAAATCTGCTTCCAGTGACGGATTTGGCCTTGTCGGACTTGCGTCGATCGGTCCGATTTTATCGGTGCTGATTCTGGGAGTGATATACGGATGAATTTGCAGATATTTGAAGGCTTTGCCCAGACCATGCAGGAGGTTGCCATCGCATTGCTGCCTCTCGCTATTTTGTTTGTCATTTTCCATTTTGTCTTTTTAAAACTGCCGATGCGTAAATTGTTTGATATCGCAATCGGCTTCATTCTGACATTTTTTGGACTTGCATTTTTCCTGCAAGGCGTACATATCGGATTTATGCCTTTCGGGGAACAAATGGGGAATGTTCTGGGTGGTATGTCATATAAATGGGTTTTGATACCAATTGGATTTACCATTGGCTTCTTTGCTATCTATGCGGAACCGGCTGTTGCCGTCATGGTTGAGCAAGCTGAAAGAGTGTCCGGTGGTTATATACCGGAAAAACTGCTGTTGTATACATTATCAGTTGGAGTCGGCATTTCGGTCGCGCTGTCGATGGTTCGGCTAATTTATGGATTTTCCCTGTGGTATTTTATCATTCCAGGTTATATAATAGCGTTTGTAATGGTACGCTATTCGCCAAAAACGTTTACAACAATTGCATTCGACTCAGGCGGAGTCTCGACCGGCCCGATGACAGCGACGTTCATTCTGGCCATGTTCACCGGCATCGCCGGACAGATCGAAGGACGTGACCCGCTGCTTGACGGATTCGGAATGGTTGCAATGGTCGCATTGGCTCCTATATTATCAGTGTTGACACTTGGTATTCTGTACAGCAGAAAGGAGAAGAGTCAGTATGTCAGTGACGATTCAGGGACAGAAGCTCATCATCACAATCGTTAAAAAAGATAAGGCCAAAAGGGTTGTGCAGGCGTCACGCAATGCCGGTGCTCAGGGCGGGACCACCCTCCTCGGTGAGGGAATCCGGCTCAATGAAAAGATGCGGTTTCTGGGCATACCGGTGGAACGTGAAAGAGCCGTCATACTGACACTCGTTTCCGATGAGATTTTCGATGATGTCAAACATGCCATTATCGATTCTGTTCAGCTGAATAAGCCAAGACAGGGCATCGGATTTGTGATTGACACGAAAAAAATTGCCGGAATCAACCACTTACTTGGGTGGAATGGGGAAGAAGGCAATGCACAAGATGAGGAGGGTGTTGATATCATGCAGGAAGATCAGGATATTTTATATGATTTGATCATTACAATCGTCAACAGGGGCGATTCCGAAAAAGTTGTGGATGCCACCAGAAAAGCTGGGGCAGAAGGCGGAACCATCCTGCATGGGCGCGGCACCGGTGTTCATGAAAAGGCAAAACTGTTCAACATTATGATCGAGCCTGAGAAAGAAGTAGTATTAACACTCATTGACCGTGAAAAAACATCTGAAGTATTGAAAACCATAAATGAAGATGCCGAATTAAAGAAACCGGGCAAAGGAATTTCCTTTGTACTGGAAGTTGATAGCACAGTCGGCATCAGCCGCGAGATGAATGAAAAAGTACGGGAAGAAATTAATAAACAAAGGAAAAAGAAGAAGGAAAAGTGATCCCACTTTTCCCTTCTTCTTTTATTTTGGGGCATATTCTATTCTACTGACAGCTGTTCACCATCGACTGTTTCAACGATAAAACTTTTACCTTCCAGTTCACCTTTAGGCACCTTTAAATAATTCCTTGGCGCGCGTTCATCGTCGCTGTCATCCTCTTCAAGTTCGACGACAATTTTGATGACATCATCATCCATAATTTCCAGCTTACCGGTATCCGCATCATAGCCTTTATACTTTTCATCACCGATTTGCCAGAGCAATACATCCTCCTTTCCCCAGTCAAATGTGTCTGCGTATTTTTCTGGATGATCGTTTTGAGTATAATACCAAACACCTGGTTCAGGCTGGCGATCCGGCACACCGCCAACCCAGGATACTTGATCAAACGAGATAGTCTCAGAAGCAGATTCCGGCTTCACAGCACCTGATGTATCCTCCTCTGATGAGCTGCCATCCGATGATTGACTCCCCTCAGAACTATCTTCATCTGAAGATGTATCCTCCTGGCTATCCGCCTCTTTATTTTCGCTTGCTTCACCTTCATCTGCACTTCCTTCCGCCGAGCCGCCGTCTCCGCAAGCAGTTAAAAAGAATAGCACAAAAAAAGAAGCTGTGATTAACTTTAAAAATTGATTGCCTCTCATTCCGAAACCTCCGATACACGATGAAATCTATGTAATACTATTATTCTATAATCATACCAAAAACGGGAATTTTTGCAATAAAATGAAGTCCAATTCAGCTGAACTGTTTTATTTGCTGAATCCAGTTAAACCGAATCGGACAGTTGATCTCTTCCTTTCACTCTTTTGTCTGCTGTGTGAAAGACGCCGGCATAACGGCAGCCGTCACCACAGCATTCGCACATAACGTATCACCCGCATAGACTTCTGTATGTATTTTGAATTTCTTTGGATGCACTTCTTCCGGTGTTCCAATTGCTTTAAGCGGTATATCCTTCGGTGTCGGCTTCAGAAAATCGACGTTTAAAGATGCCGTTACAAACCGCGGCGGTTCCGCATCATCACCAGGCTCATGCCCATTTTTGCGGTGCAATGCCAGTGACGCCGATCCGGTTCCATGGCAGTCAACCAATGATGCGATCAGCCCGCCATATACAAAGCCCGGGATCGCTGTATACTCCGGTTTCGGCGTATAGATGGTAATCGTCTGATCCCCATCCCAGCCGGTGCGAAAATGATGACCATCCTGATTAAGCCGCCCGCACCCATAGCAACGGGCAAAATCAGCCGGGTAATCATCCTGTATCGCATGTTTCACGTGTTCAGTCATTTTGTGATTCCCCCTTTTCTCTTCAGTATAGCATGAAAGAGATTGTCTTTTTAGGCTGATAATCGTGCGAAACAAGGTAGTTGTTGCGCCGTTTGCAGACTTTCTCAGATTCACCATTTATTTTTTAGCTGATCCAGCAACTTTTCATAAATGGTCCGAAATTGGCGAATTTCTTCATTGGTCAATGTGTCAAATACATCTTTACGCAGTGCCTGTCCTGTCGCTTGTGCATTCTCAAGCGCATGCTGTCCCTGATCGGTGATAGCCAGCATCACTCTCCGCCGATCCTGGTCATCATATTGGCGCACGGCATAACCCTCATTGATCAGCTTATTTGCAATATTTGTCATTGCCCCGGGTGTATAGCTCAATTCTTTTGCAATGGCTGATGACTTTTGCGGTCCTTTCTGATTTAACTCTGCCAGAACGAGAATGGATGAAATTCCAATATCATGCTCATACGCCTCATTAAAGCGGATGATCGATTCATTGGTGAACAATTCGACTGTACGAATCAGCTCAAAAATATTATCGTTCATTCGATCACCGCTAAAATTTGACAGTGCCGCCATCGACATTGATGGTTTGCCCTGTTATATAATTTGAATCGTCACTTGCCAGGAACACAGCCGCACGGCCAATATCTTCTTCCAATTCGCCAAATCGCTGCATTGGAATTTTCGAGACAACTTCCTGATAATATTCCGGCTGCGCCTTTGCCCATTGCTGCACACCAGGAGAATTAGCAATTGGCGCTATCAGATTCACATTAATACCGTCTTTTCCAAATTCGTTGGCCGCAACCCTGGTAATGCCACGGATTGCTTCTTTTGCCGCCGCATATGCCGCTTGAGTGGCATGCCCTTGAATACCTGCGCCGGACGCAAAATTAATGATGCTGCCTTTTGTTTCTTTCAAATGAGGGATTGCTGCCTGCATCAGGTAAAACGTCGGATAAAAGCCGGTATCAAATGACAAGTCCAAATCCTCTTGTTCCGTTTCCAAAAATGGTCTGTTTTTCGACGCATGTGCATTGTTGACGAGAATATCCAGTCTCCCATACTTTTCTTCAATCTGATCGACAATGCCTGTCAATCTGTCATGCTCGGCCAAATTCGCTTGAATGAACATAGATTCCAGCTGATATTGCTGCAGTTCTCTGATTGCTTCCTGTCCGGTCTCATCATTCAGATCCACGATGGCCACCTTGGCGCCTTCTTTGACAAAAGCCATGGCCATACCTTTACCAATACCGCCTGCCCCGCCTGTAATCATAGCGACTTTATCCTGCAATTTTCCCATGATCATCACTCCTTAGAATCATTTACACATTTATTTTAACGGTAAAATATTTGAAGGTAAACTATTTTGCTATAACATTCTCGGGAATTTCGAGGATTGTGTCAATCTTGTTAATCTATAAATGCTTGTTCAAATAGTAAGATAAAAAGAATCGGGCTGGTGACCCCTGTTGGAAGACTTATCAGCGATTCGAGCAGCTTGGTTACCTTACCTCCCGCACTTCCTACTCCTCCTGCTGCATCCGGCGCCATTGAAAAGATATTTCCATGATAGTTATCGCCAGCGCAGCCCAGAAAATGCCTTTATCAAAAGAAATGCCAATTTGTGATTCTCCACCTAAAGCAGTCAGCAGGGTCATTAACGCAAAGACATAGACGAGGAAAAACACCTGTGACCAGAACACGGTTTTCTGATCCGGGTTATGTTTCCGGTTCCGGTAAACGGTCACCATAAATAAGACAAGCATCGCAACGATTAAGAGTTCCAGCGGTACGGCCTCCGCAAACGGGATATCGGGAAAATAATCGTAAACAAGCAGTATGGTCACGCACAAGGCAAGAATGATTTCAAGCGGACGAAAAAATTTCAGAACGAATCTTCCTTTCTATTAAGAATGTCACCTTTATTACCGTTTCAGAAATGAATGAGCCAGTGATTCAACCGCAGCAGTCACATCAGGAACTGCCGGCACGCCGCTTATTCAGCCATTTGAAGAAAAACGGTACAAAAAACATAATGATCAGCAGGCGGAAAAGCTGATAGCTGGTTACGACGGATACATCGCCGCCGACTGCTACTGCCGTCAGCCCCATTTCCACCATTCCGCCCGGAGCTGTGCTCAAGAGTGCCGTAGTGAATGGCAATTCATACAGCATCGCCAGTCCATAACCAAGAACAAGTCCGAAAAATACCAGGACGGTAATTGTTGCGACGGTATAAGCGGTAATCCGCTTCCAATCAGGCAGGTCGCGCGGCTGCATTTGCAAACCAATATGCACACCGATGAAAATTTGTGCCAGGTTAATGAACGCAACCGGAAGCTCGGGTGTGGGAAATCCGGCAAATGTCATCACAATTGTCAGCACCATTGGTCCGAGCAAAAGTGCGGTTGGTATTCGCAAGCGGGCAAAAAGCCTCGCACCTGCAGCCATAATCAGCGGGTATAAAAGATATGTATACCACGGCATCTCCGCCCAGGTGACAGAGCCGGTGTCCATTCCACTCAGTTCTGCACCGGATTCACTGCCAAATACGTACACAGTTACCATCGGGACAACAATAACGATCACCATCACGCGCATGCTTTGCAGAAACATGATAACAGTTGGATTCAAACCCTTGATTTCATCGAGAAGAACCATAATTTGTGACAGTCCTCCTGGAATACTTCCGATCATACAGCTTGAAAGTTCAAGTCCGGTCAGTTTTGAAAAAATGAATCCCAGCATTAGGCTAAAAGCGGCAGTCAGAGCGGTTATCACAATCATTGACGGCACATGGTTCCCCATTTCTATCAGCGTGTCTTGTGTGAATGACGAGCCGATTAAATAGCCAAGCAGAACCATCGCTATTTTCCGGAACGTAAACGGCCAGTAAATTTCTCGCTGAGTTGTGATGCTCCATGCTGCAACGGCTACCAGCGAGCCGATCAGCCACGGAAGCGGGATATTCATAGCTGAAAACAGGGCAACACCGACCAGTGCCACCACGATCGCTTCAGCAAATGCGCGCCAGTTGTACAACATATTCATCTCCTCTATATATGGACAAAAAAGAACCACCATACGCAAATGATGGTTCTCTGACTTATTATAGAGGAAAGCGGGCATTTGTTAAAGATGCGAATCAGCCGGCGGACTAATTGAGAGAGGAAAGCTGTTCCTCCCTGTTCTGTTGATATTATTTTTCTCCTGTTGATACTTTCTCCGTTCTGTTGATAATGTGTTTCTTCTGTTGATATTTTTCCCCTTCCGCTGATAACTCCTGTTTTCGAAAAGTAATCATTGGTATTCATGCTCTACTGATGATGTTCATTCTGTTAAAGCAGCAAAAATGCAATCGGGGCAGCAATCAATATCGTTAAAATCGTTCTCTCAAGCCAAATAACAATAAGCTTTGGAATGCTGACAGGAATTTCTGTTGACAAAATACAAGGCACCAGTGCAGAGAAGAAGATAATTGCTGATACAGACAGAACACCAACCATAAACTTTGTTACCATCGATGCTTCCACAACTAATAATGCCGGTAAAAACATTTCGGCAACCTCAACAGCAGCAGCCTTTGCAGCGAGCAGCGGTTCCGGTAAATGAACGATCCATGTAAATGGATAAAAAATATAACCAAGCACATCAAAAACAGGTGTATAAGTCGCCAGAATCAGTCCGAGAAGTCCTACAGATAAGATCGATGGTAATATCGATGCTGCCATGATGAATCCGTCTTTCAGATTCATCCACACATTTTTCAATAATGGCAAGGAGTTATCTGCGGCTTCCATCCCTTCATTCCAGGCAGCTTTTATACGATTTCCTTTCACTTCCTCTTCAGGATACCCTTCACCGTCATAATAGTCTTCGCTAATTTTATTAAGTGGCCAAATCCGCACAGTAATTGCCGTTACAAGGAATGTGACGAGCAGTGTTACCCAGAAATAAGTATTCCAAATTTCCATTAATTCAAGTGTGTTTGCTACGACAATCATGAAGGTGGCTGAAACAGTTGAGAATCCTGTTGCGATAATCGTTGCTTCTTTAATCGTATACTTTCCTTCTTTAAAAACTTTGTTTGTAATCAGCAATCCTATTGAATAACTGCCGACGAACGAAGCGACGGCATCAATCGCTGAGCGACCCGGTGTTTTCCAGACGGGACGCATGATTGGCTGCACCATTACACCTATAAACTCAAGGAAACCATATCCTGCTAAAAGAGCCAGAAAAACCGCTCCAATTGGAACAAGAATTCCAACGGATGTTACTAGACTGTCAAACAAGAACGGTCCCACATCAGGATCAAACAGCCAGTTCGGCCCGAAATCAAAAACTAACATAAACGCGACAACCATTCCAGTAACCTTAAACAATGACAGGGCCATATTAACCGCGTCTTTGTTCCAGGATTGATTGACGAATGGATAGGCCGCGCCAAAAATTATGACAAGCAGAATATAATACGGCACTGCAGCTGTGAAATTTTCCTCTACGAACGTCACCATATGATCAAGCGGAATCGTGGATGTCCCATTTATCGTAATGGGAATAAAGAAGGTAAAAGCTCCAATAAAACTGTACAGGAAAAACTTTAACACATTGCTTCCATTCGTATATTTATAATTATCTTTAAAAGCAACATCTCTTTGAGGATCCTCCATTGTTAAAACCTCCTCAGTTTTAGTTATGGCTAATTTTCACCAGCAACCACTGTCTCTCCTTTCTTAATCACCGTATCAATATGATTCATCCCGTAATTGTACGACAACATCAGATGGTTCGGAACATCGAATATAGCGATGTCAGCCTGTTTTCCCGTTTCCAGACTGCCGATTTTATCCTCACTG
>NZ_DATGTT010000036.1:0-42230 GCF_035301675.1 Lentibacillus sp.
ACATTTTCATCCGCATGAAATAAAGGATTTACAAATAATTTTGTCGAAATAGTATAAGTGGGGTCCCGTTATTACATAAGCTTATCAGCAGGGGTGATGTTTTGTGGATCATGTGGGGCTGGGACCGAGTTTTTGGATGGAATTATCAGCTCTTATAGCTTTGATGTTCCTGTTGATCTCCGGCTTTAATGTAATCCTGCGAAAGGTGTTGAACGTTAAGCGGAGAAAGGCCTTTTCCAATGATTATGTGAATGATCTGCATAAAAAAGGTGATGTGTTTATCAGGGTGATTTCGGTGATTGTCATTATTCCAATTGTTATATTAATACCGCAATCTACTATGGTGCTGTTGTGGGTACCTATTGGCATTACAGCTCTTGGCGAGGTCTTTCGCGCAATTATAGAGTGGAAATATAAGAAGGAAACATATGATTATCTGTACACGATCTTGCAGATGATATTTGTACTGACAGTTGCCTATGTTGTACTAGATTCTTTGGGACTCGCGTAGTTAGGGATTTAAAAAGGTCGTGACAGAGGTTCACTAACAAAATAAGTACAACTTTTCAGTTTTAAGGAGTTATAACATGAAATCAACCAAAATAGGCATTGATGCCGGTGGGACACTTATAAAAGCAGTATATGTTGAAAATGAAACAATTCATTACCGGTCTTTCCGGTCGCAGGCGATGGATGATGTCGTGAAGTGGATTAATGAACACTTTAAAAATCCCGCCATATGTGTAACCGGTGGGAAGAGCCAGGTGCTGGCAGAAAAATTGAATATGCCGGCTAAAAAAGTTATCGAATTTGATGCCACCACCCAGGGGATTACATATTTGGCATATCAGCAGGAACAGCCTATTGGGAACAATTTTCTATTTGTCAATGTCGGTACCGGGACCTCCATGCACTATGTCCAGGATAGCAGTCAGGAGCGGGTTGGCGGATCCGGTATCGGTGGTGGGACGCTGCTCGGTTTAGCTTATTTAACCACGGGCATGCAGGATTATGAACAAATTGTCCTGGGCGCTCGTGACGGTGACCGCGGAAACGTGGATCTGAAAGTAAAAGACATCTTTGAAGGGGATGTGCCGCCGATTTCCGGCGACCTGACTGCAAGCAATTTTGGGAAGACAGAAGCAATGATGCAGCGGCCTCCTTCCAATCCGGATATTTTAGCAGCCATTATCGGTTTCGTCGGTGAGGTGATTGTGACTATCAGCAGTCAAATGGCAGGACAGTATGATGCTGAAGCTATCGTTTATGTGGGATCATCATTTCGGTCCAATCCGCTTTTGCAGGAAATTATTGAAATGTATGCAGGGATGATCGAAAAAACACCGGTATTTTTGGAGCAGGGTGAATATAGTGGAGCTGTTGGAGCGCTTCTGGCGATTGATTGAAGGGAGAGACAGCATGAACCATAAACAAAAAAAGTACGAGAAATTTGGGCGCGGCATGACGGCGAAATGGTTGTCAGTTCCTAAACCGATCAGATATCTCGTTGTTTATACGGGGCTGGTGCTGTTAGTTTATTTTGCCAATAAAGCTATATGGTTTTGATTACAGTGAGAGGCCTATCTGGATTAAGAGTTTTGTAAATAGGTTGAAATTGCTGTTCGATCTGCCTTATTGTTGCTTCAAATCTGGTATAATTATTTTATAAAATAACAGGAAGAGATTTGAAAGCTTCTGTATTCAAAATCTAGAAAACCAAATGGCAGGTGTACCAAAGGATGACGTTAGAAGGCAGTAGTCCGGCAATTATCTTTTTTATTCTATTTATTATCATAGCATTGGCTGTCAGTTATCTGTACGGCTGGAAAATGATCGAAAAGACAGGTTTGGTTGGCTCACAGACATTTATCGCGAGTATTATTAATCTATTCCTGTGGGCATCCGCGATATTGGGGTGGTTACTCTATACCATAGGGATTGACGAAGGGTTGTTCTTCGGCGGATTGGTGCTCGGGGCTGGCTTGTTTGTTATTAGCGAAACGGCACTGATTATAACATTATTTCTCCGTCGGGATAAGTTTATGGAGGCATACCGCGAACAATACGGCAGCGTGGCGGAACGGGAATAAAGAACAAAGGCTCAGGGCGCCCGTTTAGCGACGTACGGACTGCGCCTGCGCCTTTGTTCATGATGTGGAAATGACCGTAGAAGTCGGTCCGATTTCAGACGGCACTTACGTATCCGCCCGCTGGAGACTCACGGGCGTCTACAATGGAGAGATTCCGGGCAACCGGGCGGAATCTGGAAAGAAGATGTTCTTTCATGGCATGGATATATTTCTGGTAGAAAATAGGAAAATCCAGGATTATTGGGTAGGTTCAGATGGGACGGACCTTATGGAACAGTTGGGAATGTTCGGCTAACAACAAAGTAAATCAACGAAGGAGAAAATTCAAATGAAGTCAGAAAAAGAAAAAATGCTGAACGGCGAACTGTACAATGCAGCTGACCCTGAGTTGACGGCAGATCGTGAACAGGCGCGCATGCTAACCAGATTATTCAATCAGACACTGGAAACAGACGGTTTGAAACGTGTTGAACTGCTGAAGCAGCTCTTTGGTTCAACAGGGGAGAATATTGATATAGAACCTTCCTTCCGCTGCGATTATGGCTATAACATACATGCTGGCGAGAATTTCTATGCTAATTTTGACTGTGTTGTATTGGATGTTTGTCATGTCAGGTTAGGTGATAATTGCCTGCTCGGTCCGGGCGTACATATTTATACGGCAACACATCCGGTAGATCTCGCTGCACGGCATTCCGGGGAAGAGTTTGGAAAACCGGTAACAATAGGCCGTAATGTATGGATTGGCGGCAGGGCTGTCATTAATCCGGGCGTTACAATTGGACATAACGTCGTGATTACTTCTGGTGCGGTTGTGACAAAGGATGTGCCCGCTAATGTAATTGTGGGCGGGAACCCTGCGAAGGTTATAAAGCAGATTGCTGAGTGATATAAAATGCCATGAAAAAATATCTGCAATCGAATATTAATTGATGGCTTTTTTAAGATGATTCGAGCAACTGGGATTAGGCTGTTTGTTTGATTTGGCTGTTAATCTGTTTCGCTATTTTCTCATAAGATGTATCAAGTGATATAGCTAATTCTTTAAACATAATACTTTTAATATGTTCTAATAGTTTCCGGTCCTGATCCGGCATTTTGATTTGCTCTCTTTGTGTCTCTATTTCTTTCCGCAATAAGGTAATGGCCACTTTGGAAATGTCCGAGCGGTCACCGGTGTTGACAAGACTGCTATAGTGTTTATTTCGCTGTCTTGCATCATCGATCCATTGAATACCCTGATCTTCGAACGAGTATAATATCCTTTCCGCTTCGTCTTTTCCCACAATGGCCTGCATTATTGACTGGCCATTGTCGACTGGCAAGTTTATCGTTAATTCAGGAGATTCAATCGGGTGCATTACATAATAAGTTCTCTTCATATTGCTGTAATTTTTTTCACATATATCATCAATCTCGCATAATCCATGTGTGGAATAGATAATTGTATCACCAATATTAAACATTCAGTATCCCCCAAATATTAAATAGTCAACTTAGTTTACAATTACAGTATACACTTATTTTATGAAGTTGTCAATTAAGTTGACAACTTGGTTCGGGTTTTGTATAGTAAGAGGCGAAAAAATCGATAGGAGCGATCGGGTTGAATCAAGAATTTAAATACCTGGATTTAATTGATGTGCTGAGCGAGCGTCATCATCAGCTTCGAAAAATAACCGAACAATTATGGAATGATAGCAGTGATATTAAATTGTCTAACTCTGAATGGTTCATTATGGCAAGAGTATACAAAAAGCATCCTGCTATCGCTTATGTTACAAAGAATGTAGATATCTCCAGGCAAGCCACTCATAAATTAATAAAGCAACTTGAATCAAAGGGACTAGTTGAAATCAGCAGCTTGAAAGACAATAAAAAAAACAAACATATTCGGTTAACCAAATTAGGCGAAGAATGTTATGAAAAAAATGAAGCATTGAAGGCAGAACAGGAGAGAAAAGTCGCTGATAAAATCGGTTATGAGCAATTGCGGTTTCTTAAAGATATTTTGCAAGCAGATTGGGGCTTATAAAATTGTATGCAGTAATATACAAGTAATCACTTTATACCATATGAGAACATTGGAATTCAGTGTGGGGTTTAATTGTAATAATCATCTAAAAATAATCATGTTATAATTATAACAGAGAAACAGCTATTGGAGGAACGTCTTCATGAGTGATGAAAATAAACCTGACAATCCAATGGGAACAGGGATTGCAATCGGAATTTCGCTGGGCGTTGTATTTGGCCTGGCATTCGACAACCTTGCAGTAGGCATTGCACTTGGTGTTGCAATAGGTGCCGGGATTGGCTCTTCCTGGAAGGCTAACGGGGAGTAAATATTGAAATATAAGGGATTTAAAGATGGCTGCCAGGATCCGCCTGACAGCCCATCCATAAAATCTGTTTTCAATTTTCTATTGCACTGGTGCAGGGTCTTCATTCAGTAGATAATCGTCGGTGTTAGAATTCGGTGTATTCTTCGGTTTGCCCCGTGGAACGTCCTGCCTTACTGTATCATAAACCGCAGCGCCAATCAGCTCACCGTTTGTCTGAATCCGCTCCTGGCTGATTTTATCTATCGTATCGAGCGGCGTATGATACCATGGCTCCAGTGAGGCGGTCTCCGGATCTCTCAGGATGAAATTGGCGGCATCGATTCCAGCTTCATAAAAAGATACATGATCCGATGCCCCTCTTTCATAAAGCTTGAGACTATCGTTTCCAAGACGTTCACCAGCGGCTTCAGCTGCCTGCCATACTGTGTTTGGCGAGCCGTCCATCACATTCACGTATAACGCTGTAGCCTGGTCCCAGCCGGTTCCGACCATATCCATATTGAAAGCTGCGAGACTGTTTTCCACATCCTGTGCGGAAAGCCCGCTGACATATTGCTGAGATCCAACGAGGCCAATTTCTTCTGCACCAAAGAAGACGAAGCGAACCTCTTTATCTGTCGGGAAAGGCTGTAAAATTCTCGCCAGTTCAAGGGCGACACTTGTCCCTGATGCATTGTCGCTTGCCCCGGGAGAATATGGAACACTGTCATAATGTGCGGTGACATAGACAATATCATCATCATTCGTTGGTTTCCCTTTAGGCTCTTTGACAGCAATGACATTTTGAGATTGCTGGTCACTAATTTCAGCGATATTGAGAGTTGCGTTGACTTCTTCATTTGCCATTTCTTCCTTAAGCTTTTGTCCGTCTTCCATGGTGATGGCTACTACCGGAATGGAAGCTTCATTGTCTCCCAGACTTGGTGTAACAGGCACCAGATCTTCCGTATTATCATAAATGATCACACCTGCAGCACCGGCATTCATAGCATTTTCAGTTTTTTCCCAGAAAGACATTTCACCGCGTTCAATCAGAGCTATATTACCTTCAACGTCCTTTGAAAAGTCACCGGGCAAACCGATACCAGAGTTAACAATTTTTCCTGTGAAATCTTCTCCCTTTGTACTTGCCGATCCTGTTGCCACACGTATGGCGAGCTCTTCATTATTAAGAGAAGTGGTTAGCTCGCCCTCGAGGCGGTCAGCGATGCCAAATTCCTCAGTTTTTGTTTCATAGCCATAATTCTGCAATTCTTCCTGTATATATTCGGCTGCTTCCAATTCTTGTTCAGTTCCAGCAACCCGCGGGCCAATGTTTTCACTAAGATGGGAGATATGTTCCATGGCCCGGTCAGAATCAAATCGTTCGGTAATTTTCTTATCAAATGCTGAGCCGTTTCCTGCTTTATTTGGGAGCGCAAAAGCAATTCCCGGCTGCAAAATGGAAGCGAACAGTGCAAGGACGGCAATCCGTGAAATAATTTTCTTCAATATCAATCTCTCCTTTGGTTCAAATTTGGATTGGCGGATAAAAGTATTTGAAGAAATTCCATCAGGAAAGGTCTACATAAATGATCACTCCTAATAGATTAATAGATTGTATGCGGTTTCATTTGGTGTTACTATTTATTTTACTAGGAAGCCAAATAGAGACAATAGGCCATCAGGACGGTTACAGGGCAAACAGTGATAACTATATATAACTGAAGGACTAAGACTTTTGACAAGTTGATAAAACTTTTATAAAGGGGGATAAGGTAAAATGGTATGTGGAAACCATTAAAATAAGGGAGTGGATATTATTCTTAGGATTAATACGGGAAGGGGAATTTTACATGGACTCAAATTATGTTTAAGAGCAGGAAGAATCAACGAAAAGGATTCACAGGATTCAGCTTGGATAAGTAATATAGCTGAAAGGGGTTAGCCGATTATGGAGCGGAATGTTTTGCTAATCATTTTATCTGCCCTATTATTAACTGGCTGCGGGTCAGGAACAACGGAGGACGACTCGATGAGTGAAGAAGGACCAATCAGTAAGGAAAAGTCAAAGCTTTCATTTAAGACGATTGATGCCGGTGAAGCACCGGACAGCGTGCAAGAATGGGTTGAGAAAAACAGGAAAGAGAAGGCGAAAAAAGTTTTTCATGCTAATGGAAAAACATATGTGATCATCATGCTTGGGCAGAAATCGACCGGCGGCTATGCAGTGAAAATTGATGAGATTCAGCTTGAGAAGATTGTTTCGCCGGAATCCAAGGCAGGCAATGGAACGGTTCATGTCAAATACCATACCATTGAACCGGAAGAAGGCAGCATTAACATACAGGCACTCACCTATCCGATGGCGATAGCCGAATTGGAAGGAACACGTGATTATGACTATCAGTTTTCAGAAAAAGGCAAGAAGAATAAGCTGAACGGAGGTAACGACGGTGCGGAGCCGTCGGAACCTGTCCAGCCTGAGAAACTCATGAATGAGGATGGAGAGGAATGACGATGGTCATCAGACCGATCGAAATAGGGGATGCAGAAGAGCTATTGGAACTAAACAGACGTATTGATGAGTCAGGCTTCATGCTGCATGAGCCCGGCGAACGGAAAAGAACTGTCGAGCAGCAAAAAGAAGTCATCGAAAGAATCGAATCTACGGAGCGTTCAACTTTTTTTGTAGCTGAATCTGATCGCGGCCTCGCCGGTTTCATCGCCGTATTTGGAGGCAAAGTGAAGCGGAACAAGCACTCAGCGTATCTTGCCATGGGCATTCATGATGCATTCTACGGACAGGGCCTCGCAACAAGGCTGATCATGAGAGTGTTTGATTGGGCAGAAGCCAATGGCATATCAAGGCTGGAGCTTACCGTCATTAAAGATAATGTAAAAGCCATCAAGCTCTATCAGAAAATGGGGTTCCAGATTGAAGGCGAGAAGGTCCATTCATTGATGATTGATGGACAGCCCGCGAATGAGTATTATATGTACAGGCTGGTGTAGGTGCTGATATGACGGACAATGGCGAAAAGCCTAGACTAATATGGACGTTTTCCTTTTTTGCGCTATAGATTAATGGAAAATCGCTGCAGAGTAGCGTTGGATTAATCACTAAAAAATGAGAAAATAGGTGAACTCAATGTCATATAACAGTCCGAAGCTACCCCTAACACTGGAAGAGAAATCGAAATTGCGAAAGTCTAAAGTCAAATTGAGCGACGTCTATTTGCTGGAAACGGACGATCTAGCCCACAGTATGAACGCGTCAAAAGAGCGTGTGAATTACATCAAGGCTTTAGCAGCATTTCAGCATATCCCGTCAATCGGACATAAATTTGCTGATACACTCGTAAACAACCTTGGTTTTTATAGGCTTAGTGACTTAAAGGATAAAGACGGCGCTGTATTATTGGATAAACTGGAACGTGATCTGGGATACTGGGTTGACCCATGCGTCGAGGACCAACTCAGGTGTGTTATACATCATGCGAGCAATACCCCCTCTACAAAACAGTGGTTTGATTTTACGGAAGAGCGGAAGAAGTATCGTGAAGTGTACGGTTATCCGTTATCAAGACCGACAGAGGCTTGGAATGGATAGAGTCTGGCATTTTAATCATCCGTAGAAGAATCATTCCTTCCATAAACGATAACTATGCTATAATAATCTTACCAAGAACAAAGGCGCTGGAGCCGGACGTGGCTATTTTTGATAAAGCATTCGTAGAGCAAAAAATTTATGCTTTCTTATACCAACAAAGAAAGGTGTGATGCTTATGTTTACAATAAATTTTCAAGAGGGTCGTCGTACAATTAATGGAATTTCGGCAAATTTAATGAAAGGCGGGCATCACATTGTTAAAAGGCGAAAAAGTGGAACTAAGAGCGGTAACAAAGGAAGACTTGAAAGATCAGTACAAATGGCGGAATGATGAGGCATTTGCGAATCTTGCAGCGGGCTCAGACGCGTTTCAGTATAACAACACACCGCTTGAAACGATGGAGGCCTTTTATGAAAAGAACCTGACGACAGTTGATGTGCAGCAAGGCTGTGTATTTTCAGTTTATACATTGACGGACGGCAAACATATCGGAAAATGTGATTACCGGGACGTGAATCTTGTCACCAGGACGGCGACAATCGGTTTGTCAATTGGTGAGCGTGATTATTGGAATGAAGGATATGGTTCGGATATCATCCATACGCTGGTTCGTCACTTGTTTAACAGCTTGAATTTAAGACGGATACAACTAGATACGTGGAGCGGCAACAAACGGGCAATCAAAGCCTATGAAAAATGCGGGTTCGAAATTGAAGGACGTCTAAGGGAAAATGAATATATCGATGGAGCGTATTATGACACCATCATGATGGGCTTGCTGCGCTCAAGTGTTTCATAAGCTATCTGTAAGGTTCAGTCAATCGTTGGCTGAACCTTTTACGTTTTCAGCAGGCTTCAGAAAGTTTATCAGCGGGGACCCTAAGGAAGGGAAGTTTTAAATAGCCGAGCTTAAGGATTTTGAGTTAGCACATCATTATTTTAGCTATTAAGTCATATTATTTATGGATTTGACGGGAATCCCAGACCTGAGGTACTCATGTAATATTTGCTGACACGTTTGATATGTTAATCAAACAATTGATCGCCATAATACTGGGTCCCGCCTTTTGGATATTTTTCGCTGAGTTGTACACCCTATTTTATAAAGGATTCAATAAAAAGGTGGGGACCAGAAAAATGAACGCAGCAGATATTATGATAGTGATTGGGTTTATTGTTGTCTCAATTGTTGTGCTTATTCTCCTGATTACTGGAATTTACATATTTTTCATTGACCGTACTCAGCGCCAGCATCCGGTGCTTCGTAATTATCCGATTGTTGGGCGCGCTCGCTATTTTTTTGAAAAAATCGGTCCGGAGCTGCGGCAGTATTTCTTTAATAATGACCGGGAAAGCAAGCCAATTTCAAGGGAAGAGTACGGACATATCGTGAAGAAAGCGAAATATAAGCGTGATGTTGAAGGCTTCGGCTCACAGCGTGATTTTGAAAAGGCAGGCTATTATATTCGAAATAGCATGTTTCCAAAATTGACTGAGGAGTTGAAAATGGACAGGGAAGCAAAAGTAACGACTGATCGTTATTTGCTAATCAAGGATCCGCTGTTCACACAACGGGAAGAGCATTTAGAAGAAGAGAATTCGCCAGTTTATTTGCTTGATGAGAAGGATGCCATCGTTATTGGCGAGAATACCTCCCGGGAGCCGTTTAAACTCCGCGGACAGATTGGTATGTCGGCGATGAGCTACGGATCACTTGGGGAACGTGCGATTTCAGCTTTATCGGAAGGTCTCGGGATTGCGAAGGGCACTTGGATGAATACAGGAGAAGGCGGTCTCTCAGATTATCATCTAAAAGGCGGGGGCGACATTATCATGCAGATCGGTCCCGGCATGTTCGGTCTCAGGGATAAGGAAGGCAATTTCAACTGGGATGAACTGAAGGAAAAAAGCCAGATTCCGCAGTTGAAGGCATTTGAGGTAAAATTGGCCCAGGGTGCGAAAACGCGCGGTGGGCATGTCGATGCTGAAAAGGTTAATGAGGAGATTGCCCGCATCCGCATGGTTGAGCCGTTCACGTCCATCGACAGCCCGAACCGTTTTCCTGAATTTAATGATTTGCCTTCGCTGTTTGACTTTATTGAGCGTGTAAGGGAACATTCCGGCAAACCGGTCGGTATGAAGATTGTGGTTGGAAGCCATTTTGAAGCCGAAGATTTGGCAAAAGGGATACGTGATACTGGAAAAGGTCCTGATTTTATCACAATCGATGGCAGTGAAGGCGGCACTGGCGCCTCGTATCAGGAATTGACGGACAGTGTCGGACTGCCGATCAGATCTGCTTTGCCATTGGTGGACAATGCTTTGAAAAAATACGGTGTCCGTGACAGGGTGAAAATCATAGCTTCCGGGAAACTGTTTTCGCCTGATCGGGTGGCGATTGCCCTGGCAATGGGTGCCGATCTCGTCAACATCGCCCGGGCATTCATGATTACAGTCGGCTGCATCCAGACGCTGAAGTGCCACTCCAATGTATGCCCGGTTGGGGTCGCCACAACCGATCCGGATTTGCAGAGGGCACTTGTCGTCGATGAAAAGAAACACCGGACCGCTAACTATCTGATTTCTATGCGTAAAGGACTATATCGTGTTGCAGCGGCGGCCGGTCTGGAATCGCCTCTGCATTTTAAACGCGAGCATGTGATTTATAAGGATGAGAAAGGCAAAACATGGTCCCTTGATGAAATTTACCAGTCGATGATTCAGCCGGGCGGAGAAGGTTCGATGAATGCGTGAATATAATCCATAAAGAAGGAGATTGCCCCGTTAGCAATCTCCTGAAATCCTAGGACATTTCGGCCGCCCTTTTTTTATGCGCCAAATAAATTTTTTTCGAAATCAGTGTCTGTCCGATGATGAATAGCCCGCCGACAGCCCAATATAGTGGCAATGCTGCCGGTGCGTTCAGGGAGATAATACCGATCATAACCGGTGAGACAAGACCAATGATGGCCATTTGTTTTTTCTGTTGCGGTTCAAGGCCGATTTGCGTAACTTTGAACTGAACAAAGTAGATGATAACCGCCAGAATAGTCAGCAGAATGTCGGTTTTTCCAAGGTCAAACCATAAAAACTGATGTGCTGTTATTTCTTGTGTGCCACGGATCGCCCAGTAAAAGGCAATCAAAATCGGCATCTGGATCAGCATTGGCAAGCATCCGGCGAATGAAGCGAGTGGATTGAAATTGTGTTTTTGATACAGCTGCATCATTTCCTGCTGCATGCTCATTTGCGATTCCCGGTCTTTATTATCCTTGTATTTTTTTTGAATCTCATCCATTTCCGGTTTAAGCTCTTTCATTTTATCCTGCATCTCCAGGCTGCTTTTCGTCTGCTTCAGCATAAATGGCATGACGATAAGCCGGATCACGAGCGTAATCACAACAATCGACAGCCCGTAGCTTCCGTTGAAAAAGGATGCCAGGCCTTTGATTAATAAAGAAAAATTGTAAACAAAATAGTGATTGAAAAATCCTTCTGTGTCAGCGCTTATCGGCTCATTTGCCGATCCGCACCCCGCCAGAAAAATGACCAGAATCAGCCCGATCAGGCTATATTTTCTTGCAAATGTGAATACAGATGTTCGTTCCATCTAATGCCTCCTCGTTTTTTCATCATTGTGCTGAAAAAAGAGAAGACATAATCGTCATTATCATCGTCTGGTGCATCTATTCGTTTGGCTATTTGAACGATCCAGTCCATGATGTCTGTCGCTTCACCGATTGATTCCTGGATTGGGGCTGCCTGTATTTGGATTGAATGCGATTTTTTCGTGTGCACATGTGCATGCCCGACGAATTTGTGCAAACCGAATTGTGTGATTTTAATGGTGCCTATGACAGCCAGGAAGATACTAAAATAGAAGTAAAAAGGCGATGTATCGGCAAGCAGCTCGTATAATAGTTCGATGACCATCTGTATTCACCTCCTTTGCTATGTTCGTATAAAGTTCCTTACATAAATGATACTACAAATTGCTGAAAATAGTAAGTATGAATAAAACCCATAAAATGCGACATAGGGTCCCCCTATTCCATATGAAGCATATGTCGTATGAAAGCCCCCGTTTGATGATACTATGAAAGTAGAATACTAATCGACGGGGCTGATTTGAGCTCACAGGATTACCCTGTGTGTCATGATCGGATAATTTCATTTCGCGCGACAAATGGTTAAGTCGCGCGTGATCAGGGGAAATTTGCGCGACTCCACCCCAAATCACACAGTCCCCCCTAAGCATCAAAAAAGCGACTGCCATGGCAGCAGCCGCTTTAAACAACTTTTAGCTTCCGGTCTTCCGGTAGCCTGTATGTGCTTTTACTTTGACTTCAGCATACCGCTTCGCATCGGATTTGCTGGAGAATATCGTACCCAGATAACCACCGAGGAAGCCAATCGGCACGGAAACAAGCGCCGGGTTACTGAGCGGGAAGATCGGGTCCCCGACAAACAATGCTGCGCCTTCTGTCGGCGAGAAAACACTCGGGCTAATTGAAACAAGAACCAATGCGGCAATCAGACCGGATAAGAGGGCTGAAACAGCACCTGTAGTATTGAAGCGTTTCCAGTATACTGTATACAGTATGACCGGCAAATTGGCACTTGCACCGATACAGAATGCGAGCGAAACAAGAAATGCCACGTTCAAATACTGGGCGAACAGCGACAGGATAATCGATAGCACCGACACAGCCAAAGCGGCATAGCGAGCAGCCAGCATTTGCTGCTGATCGGATGCTTTGCCTTTTTTAATGATCTGTCCGTATAGATCATGGGCAAAAGCTGACGCACCGGATAGAACAAGGCCGGCAACAACAGCCAGAATGGTGGCGAATGCCACAGCGGATATGAACGCAAACAGGAATTCACCGCCAATTGCTTTGGCCAGCAGTGGTGCAGCCATGTTTCCCCCGGGGTTCGCTTCTGTGATCGTTCCCTCACCTACGAAAATCGCTGCGCCAAATCCGAGGAACAATGTCAGGACATAGAAAGCACCAATAATCCATGTAGCGGTAACCACCGATTTCCGGGCGGTTTTGGCATCTTTAACCGTGAAGAAACGCATGAGAATATGCGGCAGTCCGGCTGTACCAAGAACCAGTGCCAGCATCAGCGAAATCGTATCCAGCGGCGCCGTAAACTTCAGTCCCGGGCTTAAGTAATCGGCACCGTGAGATGTAGCGCTTTTAGCCTCTTCGAACATTGCACCAATGTTAAAGTTAAAATGCATCAAGACAAGAAACGAAAGAATGAGCATTCCGGCCATCAAAAGAACCGCTTTAACGATTTGTACCCAGCTGGTGGCAATCATACCGCCAAATAGGACATAAATCGTCATCATCACACCGACAATCAGGACAGCTACTGTATAAGGGATGTCAAACAGTAACTGGATAAGTGCTCCTGCCCCAACAAGCTGCGCAAGCATATAAAATATAGAGATCGTGATGGTGCTCAGGGCTGCGGCACCTCTGACTTTTTTGGCATTGAACCGGGCATTGATCATGTCGGCAAGGGTATATTTACCAAGGTTCCTGAGCGGTTCCGCCACTAGAAACAGAACAACAAGATATGCAATCAGGAAGCCGATACTGTAAAAGAAACCGTCAAAACCGAAAAGAGCAATCGAACCGGCGATTCCAAGAAAAGATGCTGCCGATAAATAGTCGCCCGAAATGGCAAGACCATTTTGAAAACCGGTCAGGCCTCCGCTTGCTGTATAAAAATCCCCGGTTGTCTGGGTCTGCCTGGAAGCCCAGAACGTAATGGCAAGTGTCAGGGCAACGATAATCAAAAATAGTACAATAACTGTAGGACTCATGAGGCTTTACCTCCATCCCCATTATGAATCTGATCTTCAATGATCTGATCAGTCTCTTCATCAAAAGCTGCGGCTTTTTTCACGTAAATCGTACAAAGAACCCACGTCATCACAAACTGTGCAAAAGCGAAAATCCATACCCAGGAAATATCACCAATGACTGGTGTGTTCAAAAATGTTGTATACGATGTCAATACTGGCAGCAGAAAATAAAATATCAGAAAAAATATCGTGTAAGGTATAATGAATCTTTTCTTCTTTTGCATAAAACTTTTAAACTGATCGCTTTGTTCCACTTTTTCAAAATCTATCGTTTCATTGGCTTGATTGTCTGTATTCAATTCGTTAACAGTACTCATATAAACCTCCCCATGTTAGGTCAAGGGGCAGTCGGTCTTGAGCGCCCCCCAAACTGATAGTTATTTTTCCATTGTTGACAGATCCCCTGCCGGTTCATCAAGCTCCCAGGCCTTTAGGACACGGCGCATGATTTTGCCGCTGCGGGTCTTCGGCAGAAAGTCGCGGATCTCAATTTCCTTCGGTGCGGCATGTGCGGCAAGTCCTTTTTTGACGAATGTGCTGAGCTCTTTCTCCAGTTCATCGCCTTTCGAATAGCCATCCTTGAGCGCGACAAATGCTTTGATGATATGGCCGCGGACGGGATCAGGCTTACCGATAACGGCCGCTTCAGCAACAGAAGGGTGTTCGACCAATTTGCTTTCCACTTCGAATGGACCGACCCGTTCACCGGAAGTGGTGATGACGTCATCGTCCCGGCCTTCGAACCAGAAATAGCCGTCTTCGTCCCTTGTAGCCAGGTCGCCCGAATCAAACCAGCCTTCAAATGGAAAATACTTCTTAAACCGTTCTTCATTATTCCAGACGGTCCGCAGCATGGAAGGCCAGCCGGATTTAATGCATAATTTGCCCATTTGTCCCGGCGGAAGCTCATTGCCTTCTTCGTCGAGAATGGCTGCCTCAACACCTGGGAATGGTTTCCCCATTGAGCCGGGTTTCATTGTCATGGCCGGGTAGTTCGCGATAATCACACCGCCTGTTTCGGTCATCCACCAATGATCATGGATCCGCCGGTTATAAACGTCCATGCCCCAATGGATTACCTCGGCATTTAATGGTTCCCCGACACTGAGTACATGTCTCAGTGAACTTAAGTCAAACTTTTTAACAGCGTCATCACCGGCGCCCATCAGTTTTCTGAATGCGGTTGGTGCACTCAGCCAGACGGACACCTGATATTTTTCGATAGTGCCATACCAGTCTTCAGGACTGAAACGCCCGCCGCGGACCAGGTTGGAGACACCGTTCAGCCATGGTCCGAATATGCCATACGACGTACCGGTCACCCATCCCGGATCGGCTGTGCACCAGTAAATATCATCTTCCTTAAGATCCATGATCCATTTTGCTGTCTGATACTGCTGAATCATCGCATTATGGACGTGCAGCACACCTTTTGGCTTGCCGGTGGATCCGGATGTATAATGCAGAATCATGCCATCTTCACGGTCAACCCATTCGATGTTCAAGTCCCGCGAGGCCTTCGCCATTTCCTGCTCATATCTGTAAAATTTCACATCTCCGTCATCTTTGGGAGCATCCCCGTCACCGACTAGAATAATCGTTTCCAGATGCGGCAGTTCATTGTACGGAACACGGTCAACCAGTGAAGGTGATGTAATCAGCACCCTTGCTTCACTGTTTTCGAGCCGGTCACGGACTGCCTGTTCCATAAATGCTTCAAACAACGGTCCGGTAATAGCGCCGATTTTCAGTGTGCCTATCAGGCTGACATACAGCTCGGGTGAACGCGGAAGAAATAAAAAGACACGGTCGCCTTTTTCGGTTCCTATACTGCGCAGCACATTCCCGAACTGGTTTGACAGGAATTTCAAATCCTGAAACGTATATTTTTCATCTCGTTCATCATCACTGTAATAGAGTGCCACTTTGTTCCTGCGCCATGTTTCAACATGTCTGTCGATGGCCTCATGTGCCATATTCACCTTTCCTGTTTTATGCCAGGAAAATGCCTTTTCAACATCCTTCCATGAAAAATCGGCTCGTGCTATATCGTAATCAGACATGTTTGCCTGACCTTTTTTGGGCGCGATTGTATCAGCCATTTTCATTCCCCCTTATATTATTAATCATGGTCATTCGGACAGCCTGCTGGATTAAATTAGCAGAATGAAACCACCTCCACATTTTGTAAGCGCTTACGATATAGTATAAATTATTTCCGGTCAATCGGAGGGCATTTTTGTATCAAATGTTGTTCGCAGTGTCCGAAGAGTCAAAATATAATGTTGAATTGTTACTTTTTAAACTTTTCCAGCAGTATTTTCCGTGCAGACCGGCTGACTGGGAGTGTCGTATGGTATCCATCCTTCAGCGTAAGATTGTACGCTCCATTGAACCATGGGGTGATATCCCGGACATAATTGAGATTGACCAGATAGCTTCGGTGGGTCCGGAAAAAGGAGAGCCCCAGCAATTTTTCTTCCAGTTCCTGCAATGTCATCCGGCTTTCAATCACTTCATCGTGTGTATGGATTTCCAGCATGCGATTGGATGGGACGGCATAATAAATCGAATCCGGTGACAGCACCACCATGCGCTCACCATCATCAATGAGCAGTTTTTCGGCAGTCGGATCGGTTTGTGTTTCAGTATAGATGTCTCGTTTTATGTCGGTTTGCGCCATTTGTTTGCGGACTCGCCGCATTGCCCTTTGAAACCGGACATCATCATAAGGTTTCAATAAATAATCGACGGCCTCAATTTCAAACGCATCCATTGCGTATTCATCATAGGCTGTCGTGAAAATGAACAGCGGCGGTTGAAGATAAGCCAGTTCGACTATCTGCTTTACGGCGTCCACTCCGGTCATCCCGGGCATTTCCACATCCAGAAAAACAACGTCAGGTTCATGTTCAACATACAGGTCAACCAGCTGATTGCCCGTTTCAGCACTGGGACAAATGATGACATCCGGTTCCTTTTCCAATAAATAAATCATGTCCTCCCGCGCCAGCTGTTCATCTTCAGCAATCATGGCGTGAATTGATCTCATCATCATACCTTCTTTCTTTAATAATGCTTGTATGGAATCGTAAAATAAACTTCACTACCGCGCTCGGGCAAATTACGTATATGGAGGCGTGCCGATTCGCCGATCAGGCTGATCAGGCGCTGGTTCACGTTATACAATCCGGCACCCCCGCTTTGGTTGCCTGACAATAAGGTCACTTCGGTTTCCTCTAACATTTCGTGGGGGAACCCGACTCCATTATCGCTGACGGCGATTTGAATGCTGTCAGCGTTCTTTTCCATGGTAACGTTCACTTCACCGCCGCTGGTTACATTCTTCAAACCATGCTTGATGCTGTTTTCAACAAGCGGTTGAATCGTTGACGGCGGTATGTCCACCTGCGTCATCTCTTCAGGTTCGGATAAGTGAATGGTTAATTGGCTGGAAAAGCGTGTCTGAATGATATCGACGTATGATTTGACGTGCTGGTATTCCTTTTCCAGCCGGACAAGTGATGCTGACACAAGCCCGATATTAAAGCGCATATAGTTTGCCAGGTTGACCGTGATCTGCCGCGCCTTTTCCGGATCTTTCCGAAAAAGGGCGGCAATCATGTGCAGTGTATTAAACAGAAAGTGCGGGTTAATCTGAGCCTGCAGGTTTCGCAGTTCCGCATCTCGTATATGTTTTTTCAATTCTTCTGTGGCAATGGTATCCAGCTGATTGGTGATTAATTGACTGAGTCCCTTGGCCAGGACAAGCTCCACCGGCCGGATGTGCTGTGCCTTTTCGAAATAGAATTTAATCAGTCCCGTCGATTCACGGGCATCGACAATCGGGATGAAAATTGCTGCTTCAAACGGACAATTCTCGTGACGGCACTGGATTTCCGAGCGTGAATAGGCGACGTGCATCTGCTGGGATTCAAGCGCCTGTCGGGATAGGGACGTCATAATCTGATCACCTTCCTGATGATGGTCACCACCCATCCCTCTGTGTGCCAGAACTTCGCGTTCATTGGTGACGGCAACAGCGGCCAGTTCCAGACGGTCATATAGCAAATCAGCAATCCCTGCAGCCATTTCCCGTGGTGAATGGTGTTTCCTTAAAAAGGGGAGAGCCTCTTCAGCAATGGTCAGGGACTGTTTGGTTGCCTGTGCAGCCTCATTTTCCTGCTCTTGGAGGACAATGCCGATCATCGCGGTGAAAATTGCGATGGAGATGCTGTTTGATAAGACCAGCGGCAGTCCGATTGTATTGACAATTGTGATCATTTCCTCCGAATTCGGCTCAGCGATCAAGAGCATATGCATCTGTAAAACCGGCGGGAAAACACCGATGAACAACGCCTTCATTGGTGAGATGACTCGCTCATTGGAAAAAAAACGGGCCGTCCACCCCGCCAGCAGTCCGGTGATCGGGTTGACCAGGCTGTTCGCTACAAATCCTATGCCTCCCAGATAAAAAAGATGTGCTCCGGCAATCAAACCAGCGCCAAGCCCGACAACAGGTCCGCCCAGTAATCCGGCAATGACAATCGCAACAAGGCTTGACCCGGTGACCATCTGATCATCCTCGACAGGCGTCAGCACGAAATCGCGGATTGCAACCGTGTCCCCCTCAATCGCAATTCCTGTTATCGTGCCGGCAATGCCGAACAGGCCAAACACACAAGCATGGACAATCAGCATTTTTTTGCTGAATTCACGGTCAAGGAGTGATCTGAATCCGCGAGTGCGTGTCAGGACAAAGGCGATAACGAGCAACAGTCCGAGACGTTCGAATAAAATAAGCGTCAAATATTTCATGAACTATTGCCCCTCGTATCAATCCCCGTCTGGGACTTGATGAAAAACCGCCGGAATTCCGCGGTACTCTGCGCTGATGGCTGTGTCAGCAGCGAGCCGAGATATGCACCCAAAAACCCAATCGGAATGGCGATAATGCCTGGGTTGGACAACGGCAGAAGCGGATCGTAGGGAATCCAGCCGCTATCGGGATTCATGATGTGCGGACCGAGCAGCAGCAGCGTCAGAGAAGCAATCAGACCGCTCACCATCCCCGTAATAGCTCCTTTTTCATTGAAACGCTTCCAGTAAATCGTGAACAAAAGCACTGGCAAATTGCTTGATGCCGCCACAATAAAAGTCAGTGAAACAAGGAATGTGACATTGATATTTTCCAATCCGAGTGCAAACAATGTTGAGACGAGTCCAACGACAAAGGCTGTCCACTGAGCCGTTCGCAGCTGTGTTTTTTCAGTTGTCTTACCTTTTTTAATAATGTGGAAATAGACATCATGTGAAAAAGCTGTTGTTGCTGAAATCACCAAACCGGAAACTACTGCAATAATTGTTGTAAACGCAATGGCCGCAATAAAAGCCATCAGGAAGTCGCCGCCTAATTTTTCGGCCAAAAGCGGTGCTGCGAGATTGCCCGTCGGATCAAGCCCGATTAAATGCTGGTAGCCAATCAAAGCAACCGTTCCCAGTCCCAGAACAAGGGCGATGATGTAAAAAGCACCGATAATCCAGCTGGCGGTGAGGAGCGATTTGCGCACCTCCTTCGTGTTGCGTACTGTAAAAAAGCGGATCAGGATGTGCGGTAATCCCGCTGTCCCAAGGATTAACGCAAGATGCAGCGAAATGCTTTCCAATGGATCATCGTACAGGTTGCCGGGCAGGAAAAATTGCTCACCAAGCGGTGTGCCTGTTTTTACCTGGGCAATCAAGTCTGCAGCACTCCAGTCAAACCGTGAGAACACAATCAGCGCCAGAAGAAAGGTACCAGACATAAGTACGACCGTTTTTACGATTTGCACCCATGACGTGGCAAACATACCGCCAAACACAACGTAGATGGTCATTAAACTGCCGATGATCAAAACAGACGTTGAATAATCAATATTTAAAAGCAGCCGCAGCAGCAGTCCGGCAGCCACCAGCTGTGGAATCATGTAAAGGATGGAAATGATCAGCGCACCAATCGCCATCATCCAGCGCATCCGGTTTCCCGGGAAACGCGAACAGACGACATCACCAAGTGAATATTTTCCTAAACGATGGACTGGCTCAGCTATAAAAAACAACACAATTAAATAAGAAACCAAAAAGCCGATTGCATATAAAAAGCCGTCATAACCACTGATGGCAATGGTACCGATAATCCCAAGGAACGATGCTGCACTGATGTAATCACCGGCAATCGCCATGCCATTTTGTATCCCCGTTAAACTGCCTGCTGCCACATAAAATTGATTCGTCGTTTTACTCTGTTTTGCTGCCCAATATGTAATAATTAACGTACACACAATAATACACAGGAAAAACAGGAAATAAGTAAGGTTCATGGTCTCACCTTCTTCTGCAGTGATTCGGCCTGTTCAGCTACTTTTATATAACTCGCATGATGACAGCGACAACATTATTCAATAAATTATAAATTTAACAAATACTCTTATTATGAATAGTAAACGAATCCAGTTTATTCGTAAAGACTTTTGAAATTGCAGCTTTGATTGCACACCTGATTGGTTTTGTGGCAAAATCATACGGGCTTTTTATGTAAAACTTTATTTAGCAGGGTATTGCCGGCAATTAATCCATGCTAAAATGTAAGTTATACTGTTATAGAGGTTGGGACAGAATTAAGAGATCATTTCTCAAAATGAACATTACACTCCTTAAGCGGAAGAAATACACGGGGACCTTTTTCTTTAATAAAATAATTTTGTTCCAGCCATCATTTGAAATCAAAAGGAGTCCTGAATATGTTTAAAAAAATTGCATCAGATGCACTGGGGTTATCGGACATCGGTAAAATCATCGACCCGTCTGATTATGACAAAACGGATGCCGATGATTATGTCCGGCACGAAGATGATGAAAAGATTTATTTTCTGATCAAGACAAAAGCGGATGAATATTGCTTTACCAACACAGCCTTGATTCATGTCGACGGGGATAATGCAGCCTCTTCCAAGCGGACACTGAACCGTTATCCATATGCACAGCATACAATTTCAAATGTGTTTCTCGAGACTGCTGGTAAAATCGATATGGATATTGAAATTAAATTCACGCTCGGTAATCAGGTTTTCAGCATTGATGTCCATAAGGATGAGATTGAAAAATTGAAGGATTTGTACAAAGCACTGTTGCATATTGCAGAAACCATGCATGAAAACCAAATTATCCTGGAAATGGGCAATCAGAGTCTGGATAAAGCGGTAAATGTACTGCAGCATTCAAGAGCAGCGGAAACGGATTTGGCGAATCAGTATAAAGAATTGACAGAGTATGGCTTTTCCTGGCTCAAATCTGTACGGGAAGAATACCACGCGAAAGACTTCGGTGCTATTTTTGAAAAGTATATTAATAACTAATAGAAAAAGAGCTGGACGTGCTGGGGCATCGTGCAGCTCTTTTTAAGATTGAAATGTAAAAAACGCCAGGGTCAGCGATATGTTTGCTCTTAGTTTTCGGCTCTTTAAAATCGGGAATTGCAAAGATGATTAAAGGAAAACTACTGGAGAAACCAACTGTAAGGGGGCACTCGTTTTGGCGAAAACAATAACTGTGGGGCTAATTCCGGCTCCTGAGCTGCCGGAAACGATTGCCTGGCAACTAGTCGACAGCTTATCTGGCGCTTTCAATGAATATATTGACGGTGATATTTCGTGGGAGATCAGTGTTGTCCGTGATCCGTTGACAGGTGCTGCCGAAAACGTGGACAAGCTGATTAAACGGGCTGGTGCTATTAAAGAAGCTAACCAATGGGATTATACCGTTTGCCTGACAGATTTGCCAATTTTCTCCAAAAGGGGTGTTGTTCTAGGAGATGTGAATGACAAAGCAGGTGTTGCGCAAATATCTGTCCCGGCATTCGGGTTGCCCCCTATAATAAAACGAGTGAAAGAAGCCATTATCCAGGTGGTCGGTGAATTATATTTCAGGGTGAATGGGAAGCCCCCTAAGAGTAGTGGTGTCACTAGCCGTAACGGTTTGCTGGAGCGACGATTTTTTCTTTCCCCGATCCGCAAAATGACACCCCCTGATGGAATTGAAAAATCGGATGTTCGCTTTATCCTGAAACCGAAGCTATACGGAAGGCTTAAGTTATTGCTTGGCATGACCCATGCGAACAGACCTTGGTCAATCATCCCATCATTTAAACGTGTGATGGCAGTCGCTTTTGCCACCGGTGCGTACGGGTTAATATTCCCTACATTTTGGCGGCTTAGTGCGGCATATGATATGAATCGTTTTTGGATATTGACGCTATCGGCGCTTATCGGCATGATTACTTGGATAATTTTTGCCCATAACCTTTGGGAAAGACCAAGTGCGAAAAGCCGCCGGAGATTGAGAATGCTGTATAATGCAGCGACACTCCTGACCATTACAGTTGCCGTCAGTGTCTATTATGTTATGCTGCTCCTGTTGTTTCTGACAGCTGTTGCCTTTATTGTACCACCGGAATTATTCAGTGAGGTTGTCGGCTTGGAGGAGAAAGAGGCAAGTTTTATGCATTTTATCCGTCTGGGCTGGCTTGTCACCTCGATTGCAACGGTAGCTGGTGCGATTGGTTCGAGTCTGGAACGGGAAACAACAGTCCGGAACATCATGTACGGTTACCGGCAGCAGCAGCGCTATGACGAAATGGACTATTATGGCGAAAAAGACGAGGAGTAATGGAAAACTGTCAGTAAAGCCGATTTCATCAGAAAGGAGTTCATGCATTGATCGAAGTTTACACAGACGGCGCCTCAAGCGGCAATCCGGGTGCCAGCGGGGCGGGCGTCTATATCAAAGCTCATGGGGATAAACATGAGTTTACTTTTCCGCTCGGCAACATGTCCAACCATGAGGCTGAATTTCATGCTGTCTTGAAAGCACTGGATATGTGCGCGGCGTATTTTCCCGGGGAGATTCTATCGTTCCGTTCAGATTCCAGGCTGGTGGTTGATGCGGTGGAGGAAGATTTTATCAAAAATTTGGCCTATAAGCCATTGCTTGCCGCCATCCATGAAAAGACAAGCAAATTCCCCTATTTCTTTATTAAATGGATCCCGGAAAAGCAGAATCTCCATGCCGACAGACTTGCCAGACAAGCGATTTTGCAGGCGAGAATGGAGGAGTAAAATTCGTATATCATATTAATTCTCTAAAATGTGATATCATGGGAATTTACATTAGTCTGTTGGAGAGAAAGAAGGAATTTTTAAGTGGCAACATCCATCATTAAAGATGCTTTTAAAGTAAAAAGAACCCCTTTTCCGTGGCGAAGGGCAGTCGGAGCAGCATTAAGCGCATCCACTCCTGTTATGATTGGTATATTTCTCGGAAAATTCCAATATGGCTTGATCGCTGGAATCGGGGGATTTTCATCGTTATATGTGTTTAATGAGCCGTATAAACACCGGGCCAAAAAAGTGTTTTTCGTAATACTGGGTTTAGCTGCAGCTATAGGACTTGGAACATTGACTGCCGTATCACCGGTTTTATTTGCTGTTATATTAGGGTTAATTGGCGGGGTCGGAACTTTTATCTTTGGAGCTTTGAAAATCCAAGGCCCGGCAGCAATCTTCTTTGTCATCATATTTGCCATGACATCAGCAATGGAGATTAATCCGGATGATGCACTGCTGAGGGCTGGATTGGTTGCCATGGGTGGTGCCGTATCCTGGGTGATCGCAATGGCCGGGTGGTTTTCTGATCCCTACCATCCGGAAAAGAAGTCAGTTTATCACCTCTATGCTGCACTAACCACTTTATTTGATTCGATTGGAACGGCGAAGTTCAATGAGTTGAAGGAAAAAACGTTATTTTCATTACAGGACGCTGAAAGGACACTGGCATCCGGCTATATTTCATGGCGCAGCACAGATACGTTTAAGCGTTTATATGTATTAAAAGAATTGGCACATGGTATCTGGATGGATATTCTGGAGCTGGAGGCTGAAGGAAAAAAAGACGTTTCTCCGGAAATGGCCGCTTTTTTAACTCAGATTACAGAAGCTCTTCATAAAAGGGGTATGAGCACAGGCATCACTGCTCCTGATATGAAACAGTCAAATATCCTGGAGGAGCGTTTGCTGGCCAAACTGGTCGAGGCAAATGCTGTTACCCATGAGACCTTTCCCAATTTGGATCAGGAAGTTCATTTGCGGAAACAACCAATCATGAAAAAGTTTGCGGATGCGTTTGATAAAAACGCCGTTGTATTCTTAACATCGTTCCGATATGCAATTGTGCTGGGGCTTGCAGCACTGGTTGCTTTTTCGTTTGATTTTGACAGGTCATACTGGATTCCCGTTTCGTGTGGTGCGGTCATGCTCGGTTCGACCATCATCAGCACGTTCCACCGGTCCATTCAGCGTTCGCTTGGTACCCTGTTCGGAATCCTTGTTGCTGTGGTGATTCTGTCCATTAGCCCTGCACCGATTGTTGTGGCACTGTTAATTGCGATGTTTCATTTTCTCACAGAGACGTTTATGGTGCGCAACTATGCATTTGCCGTTATGTTCATTACGCCGAATGCAATTTTAATAGCTGAAAGCACAACCCAGATTCAGAACTTATCCTACTTTGCCAGTGCACGGATAACTGATGTCGTCATTGGCTGTATCATTGGGATTTTAGGCGTACTGCTGGTTGGCCGGCACTCCGCTTCAAGCCGTTTGCCGCATTTAATGTCCAAAACCATTCGGAGTCAAGCGCAATTGTTTTTCAAAATTTTCTCGGATAAAAGTGTGTCTGTTGCTGCGGATTACAGTCGTACGCAAAATAAAATGCGGACGAATTTAAATAATTTACGTACCGTTTACAACACGTCGTTAGGTGAAATTCCGAATAACTTTGACTACCTAAGTCATTTATCGCCGGCTCTTTTCTCGATGGAACAGCTTGGCTACTTCCTTGACACTGCTGCAAAGAGCACTGAACGAACAGCATTATCCAAAGATGAAATGGCCCAATTTGTTTATTTTTTCGAGACAATGGCACAGTCCATCGAGTGGCAGCAACTAATCGAGACGCTTGACATTCCTGACATACCGCAACACGTGCAGATTCATCAGGAAATTAATACATTGCAGGAAACATTAATACTTAGTTTAAATCAGCCGGCAAATCCGGCAGACAGGGAATAGCAGCCGGATCCTGTTCCCTTCTCTCAAATCTCTTTTTGGCTGAATGGCAAGAATAATTTGATGCCCCGCTTATTCCCTGGCAAGATTCGCATATCTGCCACTAAATGACTCCCGTAGGCTAGAACAAGCGTCCAAAATAATCCCTGAATAGCAAAGTTCTGACTGATGTAATAGGCAATCACACCAAAAAACAGCCATCCGATGAGTGAATGTGTATAACTCCTGTGCGGCACCAGCGCAGCCGCTGCAACATAAACACCCGCAAGCCAAATCCACATTTCCGATATGAAAATGCCTCCCGCAATAATAGTGGCACCACTGATGAACAGCATCAGTTTTTGTGAAAATACCGGTGCTATGAATAATAGAAAAGCCCCGAGCGCCAGCCCGATATACTTTTCTGTCCCCGTTAAGCTTAACCAGGCATAAATACCGGCTAAAATCCCGATTAACCGCACCAGGTTCTGAATCATTTTATGTGACAATGAAATTTTATTCGCGAGTTTTCCACCCGTATCCAAATCCGGTGCCAGCGCGGCAACCATACCTGCGCCCACCATGACAGCTGTGTTTACAGCATCCTGACCGGTTGACTGGGCAACAGCTAACCCTGTTCCTGCTCCGATGATTGCATGTGTTTTTCCATCCATTGTTAGTCCCCTTTAATTCGTGATGACAGAGACATTATACAGGATGCAGGTCTGCTTGTGCAGTGGTTGGAGCGCTTTGATAACGACATATTTTATCAGCGTTTGACTAAATCCACCCATATAAGCGTGTGTTACCAAAATGGGCTATCCAGCATAGGCTGGGATTGGAAGTATTTTACCTGTAAAGAGGAGGATATTGCTGTTATGACGATTCAATCAATAGAAGCCGACTGGCTGGAGCGCTTAGTGGAATGGACGTCGGAGTGCGAGCGGCTTGTTGGCTCTTTAGAGATGCGAACAGAAGAATTTCCTGATGCGAATATAAATCCTGGTGAGTGGCAGGGCCGTTTTCGGGAACTGGGTGAAAAGGCAAACGCCTGCCGTGAGCAATTGCTGCAGGATGAGGAAACGGCTGATGCTGCGGATGATATTGAATCATTGAACACACAAGCGCACCAGCTCAAAAGTGAATTTATCCATTTGATGGAGGAAACCAGTTACGAGGAACTATCAAGGGGCGGCGAACAAGAAGATGATGAGGACCGAAAATCAACAACAGCTGTTCCAATCGGCAAACATACCCTGCCGCCACTGCCGTATGACTACAATGCGCTGGAGCCGCATATCAGCGAGGAGATTATGCGGCTGCATCATGACAAGCATCACCAAGGCTATGTGGACGGCTTGAACAAGGCTGAAAAAGAAATGGAGAAAGCACGGAAAAACAGCGATTTTTCGCTGATCCGGCATTGGGAAGACGAAGCGGCATTTAACGGCGCCGGGCACTATTTGCACACGATTTTCTGGGAGAACATGAGTCCGAATGGCGGCGGAAAACCAGACGGCGAGGCTGCAAAAGAAATCAAGCGGACATTCGGCAATTTTAATAAATTTAAAGAACATTTTTCCAAAGCGGCTGAAAACGTGCAGTCTGTCGGCTGGGCGCTGCTTGTCTGGTCACCGCGTTCACACCGGACCGAAATCCTGCAGGCGGAAAAACACCAGAACCTCACCCAGCAGGATGTGATCCCGCTGCTCGTCCTTGACGTCTGGGAGCACGCGTATTATTTGCAGTATCACAACAATCGCAAAGACTACATCGATGCGTGGTGGAATGTTGTCTGCTGGAGTAGTGTGAACAGACGGTTTGCCGAAGCAAGAAAGGTCAAGTGGGAGCCGTATTGATGATGTTTAAGGTAAGTAACTCGTTCAAAAGTGGCGTAAACTCGTGGCGGCTCTAACTTGTGCAGGGATGGTGTCAACTTGTGCGAGAAATATCCCAACTTGTGTAGCATCGACGTAAACTCGTGCGAGATTTCCCCAAACTTATGCAGGACCAGCATCAACTCGTGCGAGCATCAAACTTTATAATGACGATTTTCGGTCGAGACCGAAAATCAACTGCATTCCAATCATTAAAATGAAAGCTCCCGGCGTCATGCCGGGAGCTTCAATAATATGAGAGTATTGAACAGAGTGTCACATCTCTTCAAAATTCAGATTAACGTCTGGAACCACATACCCAGACCAGTTCCTATGTAATTGCCGATAATGTAACCAAGCGTTCCCACAAGCAGAATCGGCACAATCAGTTTATTCCAACCTTTGGCGATGGCCATGGCTGCAGCTGTTGTCGGTCCTCCAAGGTTGGCGTTGCTTGCGAGCACAACTTCTTCCAGGTTGAATTTAAACAATTTCCCAAGAACAAGTGAAAAAAGCAGGTTGAATATAACGATAATCAGAGTAAACACAAGCAGAAGCGGAGCGGTTGTCACGACCAATGCGAGGGACGCCGGAACACCGATTACAACAAAGAATAAATAAATCAAAAACGTTCCGATCTCCTGAGTTCCCCTGATATTATCAAAATAATTCGGGAAGGCAACGACGATTAGAACGGTCATTGTCGTTAACACCAGATACCGGTCACCAATAATCCCGCTCAACACTTGAAAGAAAATATTGCTATCTGCGCCATCCGGAATAACACCGGCAAAAAAATCGGCCAGGTGGAATGATATAGAAACGAGAACGAATGCTGTGGCAACGCTTGTGGCGATGTCCTTTAAAGATATCTCCTTGCGCTGCCAAAAAGACGCTGCCTGGGTTTCTGATTCATCGTCAGCTGTTTTTGCTTCAACCTCTTCTACGTGCGGTGTCTGATACCTTTTTCGGAAAAACGCTACAGCCGGAATCGCCATCAGGACGAAAAAGAATAGTGCCATCATCGCATTATCAGCCACAACGAGCGCTGAAACGAGCTCGCCCGGTGCTTCGAATTTCGAAGCCATAGCTGCAAGGTTCACGCTCCCCCCTGTATAGGATCCGGCCATCATTGCCCCCAGCTTATCCAAGTGCGGAATAACATCCTTAAGCACGAGAAATGACACAATGGTTCCTGTCACTGTACCGATTGCACTTAACAGAAAGATCGCCAGCATCCGACCGCTTTCCTGCCAGATCTTTTTAATGTTGGCCTGAAACAAGAGAAGCGGAATCGCGAGCGGTACCACATAATTCCAGACCGCATCATAGACACCCGATTCAAGCGGAATCACGTTGAAGTTTGCCAGCAGCATGGCACCAACCAGGGCAATGATCGCCCCCGACATTTTGGAAGCCCATGCATATTTTTGCTCGAGATAAATACTGACCGACGCCCAGCCGGTCAAAAACGCCCAAAGCGCCCACGTATTATCCGGAGAAATGAGTGATGTTTCCAATTGGGTTCACCTCAAATTTGTATTAATATAAATACATAACCTTACTTTACCAAAACTAACAAGACTTGAAAAAGAGAGTGTCGTGATAGTTATACATAATTGTGTACAGTAATTGTGGTAGGATAGAAGTAATTGGGAAAATGAAGAATCTAAATGACTTATTATATGAGGGGATAATATGAAAAAAGACATACACGTTGTCGGTGCAGTTATTTTATCGAACAATCAAATTTTATGTGCACAGAGAGGTCCATCCAAAACGTTACCGTATAAATGGGAATTTCCCGGTGGAAAGATTGAGCAAGATGAGATACCTGAAAACGCCCTGAAACGTGAAATAGCCGAAGAGCTGCACTGTCAAATTGAGGTCGATGATCAAATTGAACATACCGTTTATGAATACGATTTTGGCGTGGTCCATCTAACAACCTTTTTTTGTAAGCTAATTGAAGAATCTCCCGTGAAAACAGAGCACCACACATTGGAATGGGTTTCTCAAAATGAGTTGAAACAATTAGATTGGGCACCTGCTGATATTCCAGCGATTGAGAAACTAGTATCGCTAGATTGGATAAATAACTGAAATTTGTTCTCCCACCCTAAGTAATATGACCATATTGAGGTGATTATTTGTTATACGAAGGTATATATGAAGAAGTCATCACAAAAGAGATGAAGGAGGCTCTAGAAAAGCTTGAGGAACAAGACTATGAGGTTGGAAGAGAATCGCTTGATGTTGAAGAGGCACAGAAAAAGTTAGCAGCTTATATCTCAGAAATTACTAGAAAAGCTTTATATTACATACGGGATAAACATGATAAAAAAGACGATCAAGGGGCCTTGTTAAAGCAGATTCAGGCTAGCAATGAATTGATTAATAAACTTAGTGAATTGCTGCCTGAAGAGGATTTCAAACGGTTGGAGTTGGATCAAGAAGGCGAAATCCTAACATCTATCTATTCCAAACTAAACAATGTTCGCAGTGTTAAAGATGAAAACCCTGTACGCCCAGTAACACCTATTTCCGAAAGTTCACTGTTTACTGGTTCAAAGGCTGAACCCAATATGATGAACGAGCTTAGAAATGAGATTTTATCCTCTGATCAAATTGATATGCTCGTGTCATTTATTAAATGGAGCGGCATCCGTGGTATCATCCCGGAATTACGAGAGTTTACAGAGAAAAAAGATGGTAAACTTCGCGTCATTACGACGTCCTACATGCAAGCGACTGACTACAAAGCGATAAAAGAATTGAGTCAACTTCCGAACACGGAGATTAAAATCTCGTATGACGTGGATCGAACACGACTTCATGCGAAGGCCTATATGTTTAAACGAGACACAAATTTTAGTACAGCCTACATAGGATCATCAAATTTATCCAATCCAGCATTGACATCTGGTCTGGAATGGAATATAAAGATTACGGAAAAAGATTCATTTGATGTAATGCGAAAAGTTGATCACACCTTTGAAACGTATTGGCATAACGATGAATTTGAACCTTTTCATTATAACAAAGCAGACGACCACGAGCATTTAAAAAACAGTTTAAATAAAAAAGAACAAGACGAGCAGCCGATTCATTTTTCATTTGAGATAAAGCCATACTATTTTCAAAAAGAGATTCTTGAAAACCTTGATGTCGAACGGAAAGTCCACAGTAAGTTTAATAACTTGCTGGTTGCTGCTACTGGTGTTGGAAAAACGGTTATATCAGCATTTGATTATAAGCGTTTCGTGCAAGAAAATGGGTCTCCTCAACGGCTGTTGTTTGTTGCCCACCGGGAGGAAATTCTAAAGCAGAGCCTTGATACATTTCGAGCGATTATGCAGGATTTAAATTTTGGTGATTTATTAGTTGGTTCGAATGAGCCAGAAAACATTGAACATCTGTTTATTAGTATTCAAAGCTTAAATAGCCGCAATTTACATGAATATACATCGCCTGATTACTATGACTTTATTATTGTTGATGAATTTCATCATGCTGCGGCAGACTCATATCAAAAGTTGCTTCAATACTATCAACCTAAAGTGTTACTTGGATTAACAGCAACACCAGAACGCATGGACGGAAAAAGCGTTCTACCGTATTTTGAAGACCGAATTGCTGCTGAAATGCGACTAACAGAAGCAGTCGACCAGAAGTTATTAAGCCCGTTTCAATATTTTTGTATAACGGATAGTGTTGATTTATCGCAAGTCACTTGGCGGAATCATGGATACGATGTACGGGAGTTAGAAAATTTATATACAAGTGATACGATGCGTGCACAGCAAATTTTAAAAAGTGTTAAAGCATACGTCACTGATTTAGATGACGTAAAGGGTTTAGGCTTTTGTGCCGGTGTGAAACATGCCCAGTTTATGGCTGAGTTTTTTAATCAACGAGGTGTCTCATCAATTGCCTTGCACGGTGGTTCGGATAAGGAAACAAGGGATACCGCCAAAAAGGAATTAGAATCAGGCGCTATCAAATTTATTTTTGTCGTTGATTTATATAATGAAGGTGTCGATATACCTGCTGTCAATACGACGTTGTTCTTGCGTCCGACTGAGAGCTTGACGGTATTTTTACAACAACTTGGACGTGGATTACGGTTGCATGAAGGAAAAGAATGCTTAACCGTACTGGACTTTATCGGACAGGCGCATAAAAACTATAATTTTGAGGGTAAATTCCGCGCCCTTGTTGGCAAAACAAAGCATTCGATCAGGCATTATGTTGAGAATGGCTTCAGTTCATTGCCTCGCGGTTCATTTATTGTGATGGAAAAACAAGCGAAGGACTATGTTTTGCGGAATGTTACACAATTGAGCAATCGCCGTAGATATATGATTCAAAAGTTAAAGGATTTTCATTTTAATTCAGATCAGCCATTAACCCTGAACAACTTCTTAACGTATTATCAATTATCTATCTATGACTTTTATGGCAGAAATGGTGATCGTTCATTTAGTCGAATGCTAGTGGAAGCTGGGATTAATAATGATTTTCATTTTCGTGACGAAAAAATGCTTACAAAACGGCTTCCGAACCTCTTCCATTTAGATTCAAAACGGCTCCTTGATTTTTATTTGCGTTATTTGAATGATTTTATGATTCGTGATGAAGAGGAACACCTAATGGCTAATATGTTTTATTATTCGTTCTATCAGAATGCGCCAAATAAAGACGGTTTTGACTCCATTGAAGCAGGAATCAAATATATTGTAAGTGTTTCTGAAATAAAAGCGGAGATTCAACAAATTTTGGAGTATAATCGCCAGCATTTAACAAAGTTGGAGTACATGCATGATTTGGAATATCAATCGCCTTTGCGAGTTCATGCGAATTATAATATTAATCAAATTATGGCAGCAATGGGACACTATAATGCAGAAAAAGCACCGGCTTTTCGTGAGGGCGTTAAACATTTCAAGGAAAAAAATACGGATGCGTTTTTCATAACGTTAAATAAATCGGAAAACGACTTTTCACCGTCGACGCTATATGAAGATTATGCGATGAATGAGCAATTATTTCATTGGCAAACCCAGAGTACCGTGACACCAACGAGTAACACAGCTAAACGTTATATTAATCATAAAGCAAATAACCATCATATTATGTTGTTTATTCGTGAATATAAGAAAGAAAATGGTTATACCGCACCTTATATTTTTCTTGGGACTGCTGATTATGTGCAGCATTCGGGAAGTAAACCAATGAATTTTCTTTGGCGCTTAAGATGTGAAATGCCCCCGATGTTCGTATCGAAAGCGAATAAAAATGTGTTGTAGTTTGAAGGTAAAAAGCCAACCGGAATTTAAATTATATTTTTCGAAA
Source organism: Lentibacillus sp. (assembly GCF_035301675.1). Lineage (NCBI taxonomy): Bacteria > Bacillati > Bacillota > Bacilli > Caryophanales > Bacillaceae > Lentibacillus > Lentibacillus sp. The sequence goes on from NZ_DATGTT010000036.1 coordinate 32,280, forward strand.
GTTAACAAATCTTCCATGAATCCTATGCTATAATCAAGATAGAATTCCAAAAGGAGGAGATTCATTCATGTCTAAAAAAGTGTTGATTTTAGCCGGTGATGCTGTAGAATCTTTGGAGATCTATTATCCGTATTTCCGCTGTTTGGAGGAAGGTTACGAGACGACGATTGCGGCTGCTTCACCTAAAAAGCTGCACACGGTTGTTCATGATTTCGTGGGCTGGGAAACGTATACCGAAAAAGAAGGCTATCAGATTGAAGCCACGGCGAGCTTTGGCGAGGTGAATCCTGCTGACTATGACGCACTTATGATCCCGGGCGGACGAGCGCCTGAACATATTCGCCTGAATAAACATGTACCGGGTATTGTCAGTCATTTCTTTGAGACGAACAAACCTGTTGCGGCGGTCTGTCATGCAGCTCAGGTTCTCACCACGGTAAAAGAGCATCTTAAGGGCAGGGAGATGACGGCGTATATTGCCTGCAAACCGGAAGTGGAAGCGGCGGGCTCAACTTATATTGAAGAGTCGAATCATACTGATGGCAATTTGGTGTCTGGGCATGCCTGGCCTGACATGCCGGGATTGATGAGGGAATTTATCAAGCAGGTGAATGCATCATAATACGGCAGGGATCGGGCTATTTTACCGCCAGTGTACCAGCACTGGTGGTTTTTTATCGTGTTCTGGTTTCGCTTATATTATATAACTCAGGTTGCATCAGCACAGACGTTTTATCTTCATTACAGAGAGAAAAATTCTCCAGTTCCACTTCAATATCCTCTAAATTCTCATTGCTTGCGGCACTGTTATTGAATAGATAATTCAAACCTAACCCATACTACAGTTGTAAACTTTCTGGTTTGGGGGTTATTTTTTGGCTTTTTCTATATTTTTCTTTCTGACATGGCTTATCATTTCAATATTCGCTGTTATGCGGAAAAGACTATCCTTGGTGGAAAACACATTTGTATTTCTTATCATATTTATTGTAAGTATAAACTTTTCATGGATTATTTCGGATGAATTGAAATTGATTACAATTACTAAGGAAAAGCTGCCGTATACTGCATATTTGTTGCATCGCAGCATCATTATTCCTGTTCTTCTTTTAATACAGCTGAATATTTCAGTGGCACGTGACTCATTTGGTTGGAAAGCGATTATTATCCTGTCTGCTGTCCTGTTATTGACTGTAGCAAACTACCTTATGACTGCTTTGAATATAGCGGCCTATACCAACTGGAACCTTGGTTTTGATGCGATATACTTCTTTCTTCTCAATCTCGTTGCACTTCTTGCTTACAGCATCATCGAAAGAGCATCTGAGAAAGTGGTGAATCATACATGATGTTATGGGAATCATTTGATAAAAATGAGATATATGTTTTGGTGATGCTGATTATCGTCTATGCTGCTTTTTTTATTTTTCCGAAAAGAATCCCCCGGCAAATCGCCCTACTGTTTTTAGTGTGGGGATTTGCAATCGCCACATTCTTTGACTTTACCATTGGTGGAGGGTTAATGGACTTCTACAAAGTTAACGACTCTGATAAATATGAATTGATTGATCTTCTTACCTATTTTTTATTTGCACCATTCGGTTATTTTTTTGTTTACTTCTATCACTGCTTTAAGATTAATCAAAAGAAAGTTATCTTTTATATATTAGGATGGACATTATTTGGACTGTTGATGGAACGGGTATCGCGGTTTATGGAAGTGATACACTATGAGAATGGTTACAGTATGAAATATTCTGTTGCAGTGTTTCTTGTGGTTCAAACGATGACGGCACTTTATTATGAATGGATAGTCAGACAGCAGAACAAGAATAGGGGGTAGCATTTATTGCGTCAGGACAAAACTCCCCCTTTCTTCAAATGTTCACTAAATCTTTACACCATATTAACATACACTTTACATTCAGGTGGTATGGTTGATATATAAAAAGGAAGGAGGAAAAAATATGCGTATACGTGCCATGTTCATTGATATGGACGGAACATTGCTGACGGCATCAAATGAGATTTCCCGGCACAACGTGGAGGCGATAAACAGGCTGATTAATCAGGGTGTCAAAGTATTTCTGGCGACAGGACGGCAATACGAGATTACGTCTCCTTACCACAGACTGCTTGGGTTGAAGACACCGATGATTTGTCTGAACGGTGCCTCAATCCATGAAGGATTCACAGGAAGAGTGGCTCAGATGAACCCGGTCAAGCTGGATGAGGCACATTTTCATCGTGTCACGAATGAAAATTCGTGCAATGTGCTTGTGCATACTGTGGATGGTCTCTATTGCAATAGGATGTGCAAGGAAGTGGATATATGGACAAAAGAAAGTCGTATCCCCCCAAAGTATATCGGTGATTTGCGGGGTGCGGATTATCAGAATGTGCTGAAATACAGCGTCAAAACCGGCCATCATGGATCGCATATGTCACATTTGTTCAGTGATGAATTGGATGTTATTGACTGGAAAGATGGCTTTGAAATCGTTGCTCCAGGTGTTTCCAAATGGGCTGCCATTCAATCATTGATCAAGGCTTTTGGCATTAATCCTGAAGAAACAGCGGCAATCGGTGACGGTCCAAACGATATTCAAATGCTAAGAAATGCCGGAATCAGTGCCGCTATGGCCAACGCATCTCCGGAAGTAAAAGCAGCAGCTGATCATGTCACAGGTCATCACGAACAGGATGGCTTGGCTGAATTTATTGAAGGCTTCCTTGTTCGGTCTTATGCTATTTGAGGCTTTGACTGCAAGAAAATGCATGAATGCCAGCTAACTTGCTTAATTTTGGCCATGTGCCTCCTTTTTAATCCCCGGATATTTCAGGCTCCTCTGTTGTTATAACCTCCCAATTAAAAAGACCACCTGCGAATTCAAGGGGAGCTTTTTTTCTATAAGACTAGTAATTTACAGCTTACTCTGAATCTATCAAGCCATGTTTGAAATAATAGCCGGTGCCGCTGATCTGATTAGCCGTATTTTCAATGGCTGAACGGATTTCGGCGTTCTCCGCCCTGTCCGGCTAAACGCCCTGCCAACCCTGCAACGTGCGGTGATGCCGTTGAAGTGCCGGACATGTATGCATAGCCATTGCGTTGTACAGTTGAGGCGATGTCAACGCCGGGAGCGGCTACGTCAACCCAGCTGCCATAATTGGAGAAGCCAGCGAGGTTATTTTGGCTGTCAACAGCAGCAACGGCAATGACATTGTCATAAGACGCTGGTTCAAATTGGGTAGACACCCCATCATTTCCTGCTGCATAACGAATGCCGTCTGCGATGTTCGCCAATGACCCGCTGCCTTGTGCATCCAAGACACGTACAGCCAGGATGTTATTGACAGCAGAGTTATAGATAACGGTTATCTAATTATGATTCTTGTGCTGTATTCTTTGTTTAAAACGGAAAAAATCGGTAAAATAGAAACAGAACAAAGTTGAAAGGAATTACTGCATGGATACTTCTGTAACATCATTTGTACTACTGTTTGCACTCATGCTCATTGTAGGTGTTTTTACAACAAAATTTTCGGCTCGCCTGGGATTGCCGTCACTTGTGCTTTTCCTGTTTGTCGGTATGATTCTCAACGAATTCATTTATTTTGAAAATGTAAAGCTAACCCAGTTGATCGGTGTCATGGCGCTAATTATTATCTTGTTTGAGGGTGGCTCCCAGACCAAATGGAACAACATGCGACCGGTCCTTGCTCCGGCGGGTGTGCTGGCGACTGCCGGGGTTTTAATCACCTCGGTCATTACCGGATATGCAGCTTATTACATCCTTGATTTGACCATGCTGGAAGGGATGCTGTTTGGGGCAATTGTTGGATCGACGGACGCTGCGGCAGTCTTCGCTGTGATGGGGAGTAAAAATATTAATAAGCGATTGACGGCTACTTTGGAAGCTGAATCCGGGTCGAATGATCCGATGGCAGTCTTTTTGACAGTTGTTTTTATTGAAATGATTCAGGTCCCGGACAGTACGATTTGGTCAGCTGTCGGCAGTTTTTTTGTCCAAATGGGATTCGGTTTGATCCTTGGACTTTTGCTTGGCCGGTTAAGTGTACTGCTGATTAATAAGATAGCGTTGGACGTATCCGGTATGTATCCGCTTTTGGCATTGGGAAGTGCTGTTTTAACATTTGGCGTGACCGATTATTTAGGCGGGAGCGGATTTTTAGCTGTATACGTGATGGGTGTCCTGGTTGGCAATAGTGATTTGATGCATAAATTCTCAATCGTCCGGTTTAATGAAGGGTTTGCGTGGATGATGCAGATCATCATGTTTATTTTCCTTGGTATGCTCGTCTTCCCAAGTGATTTGATAAAAGTTGGCTGGCAGGGGATTCTATTATCCATCATCCTCATGTTTGTTGCAAGACCAATCGCAACCGTTATATGTATGGTATTCTTCAAACACAATGCAAAAGAACAGATATTTCTGTCCTGGACAGGGTTGAAAGGTGCTGTACCAATTGTTCTGGCTACTTATCCGATTATAGCGGATGTCGAAAATGCTTATGTGATCTTTAATGCCGTCTTTTTCGTTGTCCTCATTTCGGCTCTTGTACAGGGAAGTACATTATCCGCTTTGGCATCGAAATTGGGATTAACAGAAGAAGGAAACGATTTTGACCCGAGTAGCTTTGAAATGATTCCATTGGGCAATACGAATTCCGAGATCATTAAACTGCCGATTGGCAAGATGGCACCGGTTGTTCACTCAACATTAATCGATATTACGCTGCCAAGTGATACGTTGGTTGTGGGAATTGTACGGGAAGAGGAATTAATAACACCGAGTGGAGCAACATCAATTGAAGCCGGAGATACGCTGTTTGTCCTCAGTGAAAAGGAACAACGTCCTCAGGTCAGGGAAGTTTTTTTGGGCAAAAAAGAGAAAAAAGAAATGCCTAAGAAGAAAAAATGGTGGAAAATATTCGGAGGAAAAAATGACTGATCCGATACTGCTGTCCTCTCCTGTCACTGTTTTTCATAAATAGTGCGAGCTGTTTTTCAGCCTTGACAATATCCTGAATTCGTAATATATTAGTTTCCGTACTTACAAAAAGTAAGTTAGTATTAAAATGTGGGAGGATTTATATATTATGATTCATATCGGATTATTGATTATACGGTTGGTTCTTGGAATCAGCCTTGCCGGACATGGCGCTCAGAAGCTGTTTGGCTGGTTTGGCGGCAACGGAGTAAAAGGAACAGGCGGATTTTTTGAATCGATTGGCATCAAGCCGGGTGTGCCAATGGCCTTTCTGGTTGGCTTATTTGAATTTGCCGGCGGACTGCTATTGGCAGCAGGGCTTCTGACATGGCTTGCAGCAGCTCTTATTGTGATTGTCATGATCGGCGGTATTTTTAAAGTCCATTTGCCAAATGGCTACTTCGCCGATAAAGGCGGCATCGAATACCCGTTTGTCATTATTGCGATTGTCGTTGGTATCGCCCTAATCGGTCCCGGGGTTTATGCTATCGGATAATATATGAAAAGACGCAATTCCTATGTGGGGTTGCGTCTTTTAATATTCCACGCACTCTTTTCGCTTATAAAGTATGGAATATCAGCCAAAATAAGGGTAATAAGCAGAAGGAGTGATGAACATGGGTGAACAGTCCCGCTTCCGTGGAGGCCAAAAAGCACCAAATAATGGCGTGTACATTGAGAAAGGCGAAACAGGAAGCAATGTGGAAGAGCCGAGACAGATTGAAATGAAAGCAGGTGACAAATTCCCTGAAAACCACAATCCGGAACGCGTGTGGGTTAATAAAAACGATTTGTCCAGACCGGGGGTTCAGGGAAGAGCCAATGACTGATGGCGAATGAGTGCAACGTCATAATACTTAACAGGAGCTGCTGGTTTTGAGCCGGCAGCTTTTTTACATGAGGTTTCATTAGTGAAATAATTATCAGCGAAGTTTGTCAGAAAGGGAAGAATGTTGTTTTCCAATTCTATATTACGCTATTTCGGAATAAGTTAAGAATGGGAGCTATCGGCTTTTTAAAAAAGAATTATATGAATGTTGAAACTTTACTCAGTTTGTAAACGTATTGTAATATAGATCCATATACATAGATTGTTGGATCGGATTCATTATTTACAAGGGAGCGGATTTTTTTGTTTCAAGATGCATTAATTTTAATGATTCTCGCCATTATTGGAATTGTGGCGATTGTTGGGGGAGCGATCGCGTTTATTATCTTCAGGCTTCGCTACAAAACAGCGAGCTCGAATGAAGCGCTGATCGTAACCGGACCGAAGCTTGGTGATCCGGAAAAAGAGCGGAACGTTTTCCAGGATGAGAATGGCCGTTCAGTTAAAATTATCCGCGGCGGCGGTTACCGTCTCCGCATGTTCCAGACAGCTACACCAATTGATCTGACGTCCTTTCAGCTGCAGGTCGACTCTGAAAAGGCGTATACCAAGGAAGGCATTCCAGTACGCGTTGTCAGTACGGCTGTCATCAGTATCGGAAGTGAACTGGCGATTATGGCTAATTTTGCTGAAAAATTTCTGGGTAAAGAACAGGACGATCGGGAAGCGGAATTAAGGGATGTCTTAAACGGTCATCTGCGTGCGATTATTGCATCGCTTTCCATCGAAAAGATCTATAACGATTTTAAAGAAGTCAATACACAGGTAAAAAAGATTGCTGAATCGGATCTAAAGGGCATGGGTTTTGAAATCACATCGTTTGCTTTGAATGATGTGGAGGATGTTGACGTCGAGAACGGCTATATCGATGCTCTGGGGCGTCCACATATTGCTGAAGTTCAGAAGGTGGCAAACCAGGCCGAGTCTGATGCGGAGAAAGAAACCCGCATATATCAGGCACAGAACGACCAGGAAGCACAGGATGAAGAGAACCGCCGCTTAACAGCCATTGCCCAATCCAAAAATGAAAAAGACATTAAAGAAGCTGAATTTGAAAAAGAAACGAACCGCGCCAGGGCAAACGCCGAACAGGCTGGAGAACTGGAGAAACAGCGCCTTGCCCAGCAGGTGAAGGACGAAGAATTGAAAGTTGAATATATCGAGAAACAGCGTGCCGTTGAACTGGAAGAAGAAGAAAATAAACGCCGCCGCTCAATCGCCGACGCGGAAGCCTATAAAACGACGAAGGCTGCTGAGGCAGACGCGGAAAAAGAGCGCATTAAAGGTGAATCCGAGGCAGAGGTTATCCGTCAGCGCGGTATTGCCGAAGCAGAGTCCAAAGAACGTATGGCCCAGGCGATGGAGCAATACGGGGAAGCAGCGATTATGGAAATGCTTATCAATGTCCTGCCTGAGTACGCTGAAAAAGTGTCCGCACCGATTTCTCAGATTCAGGATATGAAAGTGATTGATATGGGCGGAAGCGATTCACAGGGCGGTTCATCAAAAGTCGCCAATAATGTGACTTCAACCATGCTCGGCATTCAGGAATCCCTGAAGGAAACGACTGGTATGGATCTGAAGGCGATGCTTGAGAGCTATGTATCCCGCGGCAATGCTAATCACTTCGGCGCACAGAAGCAAAAATATTACCAGGAAGCATCGGCAGCAAAAGGTTCAGATGAAGATGATAATGATTCGGAAGACAGCGACCATAATGAGCAGTAAGGTCCCATCATGGAATTGCTGACCATATAGAAAAACTGGGGCTTTCACTTGAAGAAGGGTGAAAGCCGCCGTTTTTTATAAAATTTCTTTTTTAAAAGGAATTGGCATGTTTATTGTCGAAAGTGGAATATGAGAAATAAGGACTAACTAATTCATAAGGAATGAGTGCTGTGTCTCGAAAAGTATTGTTTTGGGCGGGTCTATTCGTATTTATGATGGGTCATCTTTTCCTGGTGGATTTATTTAAGTTTAATCATGTCGTCGGCAATGAGTTTATGGCGTACTTTTTTATCATTGTGGGGCTGTTTTTAATTGGTGCCTCCAATTTGCTGAAACAGCAGCGGTAGCAGGCGTATCGGAAAAAAAATATCTGCAGAAGAGCAAGGATATCGACAGAACAGCATGGATATCTGCAGAAAAATGAAAGAATCAGCAGAAGAGCGGAATTATCGGTAGGAGAAAAAAAGTATCGACAGAACAGCAGAATTATCAACAGAAGAGGGGAATATTAGCAGAAGGGAGGCAAAATGAGTATAAGAACGAATTCTGCGCTTTGCTATTGCTGAAAATGGAGTGAAGCAAATGAGTGAAAGCACGCAAACAAATAGTTACGCAATCGTTTCCTTTACGTTTGGTATTCTTGCAATCTTCCTGCCCTTCATTGGCTTTTTTCTTGGTATAGCAGGGATTGTCGTTTCAAGAAAAGCGACAAAAGAAATTCACAACACTGATCAAACCGGCAAAGGGCTGGCGATCTCCGGATTAATTTGCAGTATTGTCGGCATGATCATGCAATTTTTAATAATGTTGGGTATCCTCGCTTTTGTGACGTTTAAGGGCGGCTAACATTTTGGGTGCCTGCTTTGATTTATTAAAAGAATGACAGGGAGATTTACTGATGAAAATTGCAAGAGTTATCTTAGCAGTTACCGTGGTTTTATTATCAGGTTATATGCTCATTACCGGCGAGTATGGAGTGTTACCCTATACACATTCACTTTTAGGGATTATGTTTATAATTTGGGGAGTTGCTGAATTTAAAGAAAACCGCAAAGCAATGGCTGTTTTAGTCTTCCTGACAGGTGGATTCATTCTGTTTGTCAGTATCTATGTTTTGTTTAGCTGGCAGCTTCAATAAAAAATTATTTATGGAGTCGGCATCACTCCGGGTGAGAGGGTGATAAACATATGAATCAAAAACCAGCAAGTTTCGGTGTTAGATTATTGGCAGATTTCTTTGACTTTATGATCTTAACTGTGCCAGCAACGTTGGTATTTTCCGGGATAATTGGAGATGATACGTCATCTTTTGCCAGGAGCTGGGGGTGGCATGTCAGTTACACGCTGTATTTAACATTGGTACCCCTTGTGTGGAAAGGTTATATTATAGGTAAACGTCTTTTTAAAATTAATGTGAACCGTATGGATAATGGTGATTTAACATTGAAAAATATGGTTTTAAGAGAAGTTGGTGGGAAGTTTCTTTTAACTTATCTAACATTGGGGATATCCAATGTCGTAAGTGCCCCTCCATGGGTTATTTTCAGAAGTGATAAAAGATCAATTCATGATTTCATCGGCGGCACTTACGTCAGGCACAATAATTAGGGGGCGTTTCATTGAACATTGATAAAGAGGGGGGTCGCCATTGAAAAAATATTTGATATTTGCCATCAGTTTTATACTGCTGTTCTTATTGTTCCAAATTTTATCCGGGCTGTTTCTTACCATTGCATATACTCCGGATATAGAAGAGGCGTGGAATATGAGTGCTGATGCACCCCAGAAAGTTGTTATTAAAGGCAGCCGCAGCCCCTTTTTAATCACATTATTTATTGCCTTTCTTTCCGCCTCAATTGCTTATTTTATCCCCAAAAAACGTTAACTTGGTATATCAAAGGGCTGTATGGAGTGGATAAAAATGGTTGGAACTATTATGATTATTTTGTTATTTGCTGTGCTGGGCATTACTTTATCAAACGGAAACGGTTCCTTTTTGATTGCCGGGTTCAACACAAAGTCAAGGGAAGATAAGGAAAAATATGATACGGTCGCCCTATGCAAGTTTATGGGAAAAGTGATGTTCGTTTTGTCATTCAGTATGGTTCTCTGGGTGGTTAGTGAAATGTCGGAAATTAAGTGGTTGTTCACCGTTGGCCTTGTTTTGTTTTTTGCCATTATCATATCTATGCTTATTTACGTTAACACAGGCAATCGTTTTAAAAAATAGATTGCATAACCTGTTGAAGTGGGCAGGAATTGTGAAAGTCAACATTCATCCCTTGATGCAGGCTTATTCATCAATTCGATAACATTGGG
>NZ_DATGTT010000037.1:0-6435 GCF_035301675.1 Lentibacillus sp.
GCATCGCGGCGGTTTTAGCCGATCTGCCCCACTGGCCGCAGGAGATAAAGGAAACACGATGAACGTAAGTGAATCGCTGTTGACTTATCGGACGGAGGTGAAGGAAGTCACGCTAGTCGCTGGGCGCTGGAGCCAGACGTAGCTATTTTTGATAAAGCATTCGTAGAGCCAAAAATTTCTTTCTTATATTAATTAAAAAAGACTGCCATTGAAAGCAGTCTTCCTCGTTAATCTTCTTCACTTTTTTCAATAAATCTATCCGGCACAAAGAACTCGATGTGCTGCTGCAGGTTTGTAAATTTACCCGGCAGCAATCCGCCGTATTCTCCATCAATGTTCAATTGCATCTTATCATCGGTTTCAACACTGATATGTTTCGCCTGTGTATACAGGATCCGTTTATCCTCAAGGTGGGCACCCCTTACGGCCAAACTCGCGATGCGGACAAACTCGGCCAGATTCATTTTCTTTAAAATTAACAAATCAAAATAGCCATCATCCAGGCGTGCATCAGGTGCCAGTTTTTCATAGCCGCCGACGGAGTTAGTGTTGGATACGAGAAACAGCATAATATCTTCATCCAAAATAGTACCATCATATTCAATACGTGCCCGGGTCGGCTTGACAGACGGAAGCATTTCAATCCCTTTCACATAATAAGCCAAATGCCCAATCATTGTTTTAAGCTTGCTCGGCACTTCATAGGTGAGTTCCGTCAGTTTGCCGCCCCCAGCAATATTCATGAAATAGTGGTCATTTACCCGGCCAATATCCAGAAGCATCGATTGGCCTTCCAAAATAATCTCTGCTGCCTTTTCAATGTCCCGGGGGATGTACAGGGCCCTCGCAAAATCATTGGTCGTTCCGGTCGGGATAATCCCAAGCTTTGGGCGGAACTCCTGCTCCGCCAAACCATTAATGACCTCACTGATTGTGCCGTCACCGCCAACTGCAACAACGAGTTCAAAACGCCGTTCAACAGCAATTTTAGCTGCATTTATGGCATCGCCTTCTCCTGTGGTGGCATGTGCCGATGTTTCAAATCCGGCAACTTCAAACCGCTCCAATACAGTAGCCAGTTCCCGTTTAAAGGCTTCCCGCCCGGATGTCGGATTATATATGATGCGGGCTTTCTTCATGTTACTCCCCCTCACAGAAACGCAAATCAATTTTTGCACCCAGCCTATATCATAGCGTTTTTCATTCCAAATGAAAAGCCATATGGAACAGAGGAGCTTATACCGTGTGTCCCAATCACCGAAAAATGATGGACTACTGCCGTAAATTGGCAGTAGTCCTGGGATGTTTGTATGGCTTTCAGTTTCGATACAACGGACGAAAATTCTCGACGTTTGTTTGGCGTTTTCTCCGTATTACCGATTATCGATCTCCTGCTGCAAAATCTTGTTGACCATCGGCGGGTTTGCCTGACCTTTTGTTGCTTTCATGACCTGGCCGACAAGATATTTGATGGCACGGTCTTTTCCGTTTTTATAGTCAATTATTGATTGCTCATTTTCATCGAGCACTTTCGTGATAATTTCAGTCAGCTGACCTTCATCGGTAATTTGTACAAGGCCTTTTTCCTTAACAATTTTCTCCGGGTCGCCGCCGTTTTCTACGAGTTCCGCGAAGACTTTCTTGGCGATCTTGGATGAAATTGTACCATTCTCAATCAGCTTGATCATGGCAGCCAGTGCTTCCGGTGTCAAAGCAAGTTCGGGCAGCTCTTTGTAATGCTTGTTCATGTACGCTAAAACATCACCCATCAGCCAATTGGAAGCCTGTTTGATATCGGCGCCGTGATTGACAGCTTCCTCAAAGAAATCGGACATTTCCTTGGAACTGGTCAATACAGCGGCATCGTATTCGGGCAGCTCCATTTCATTGATATAGCGCTCTTTCCGGGCATCCGGCAGTTCAGGTATTTCGGCGCGGATGCGTTCTTTCCATTCATCGTCAATATAAAGCGGCACTAAGTCCGGTTCCGGGAAATAACGGTAGTCGTCTGACCCTTCTTTGATGCGCATAAGAATTGTTTCTTTTGTTTTTTCATCGTAACGGCGTGTTTCCTGCAAAATTTCGCCGCCTGAAAGCAGCTCTTTTTCCTGACGCTTCTCTTCAAATTCAAGTCCTTTTTGCACAAATGAGAATGAGTTCAGGTTCTTCAGTTCTGTCTTGACACCGAATTCCTCCTGCCCGATCGGACGGATGGATAAATTGGCATCACAACGAAGTGAACCTTCTTCCATTTTACAATCGGACACACCGGTGTACTGAATGATATTTTTTAACTTTTCCAGATAGGCATATGCCTCTTCAGGCGTGCGAATATCCGGTTCCGAAACAATTTCAATCAGCGGGGTGCCCTGGCGGTTGAAGTCGACAAGCGAATGACCGTCATCCTGGTGATTCAGCTTACCGGCATCCTCCTCCATATGCAGACGGGTAATCCCGATCTGCTTCTTTTCACCATTTACCTCAATCTCAATCCAGCCGTTTTCGCCGATTGGCTGATCGAACTGGGAGATTTGATAGGCTTTCGGGTTGTCCGGATAGAAGTAGTTTTTCCGGTCAAATTTTGTATCAGTCGCAATGTCGCAGTTCAGTGCAAGTGCTGCTTTCATTGCATAATTAACCGCTTCTTCGTTCAATACCGGTAAAACACCCGGATATCCGAGGTCAATCGGGTTGATGTTCGAGTTTGGCTCATCACCAAAAGCGTTGGGACTTGGACTGAAAATTTTCGATTCCGTTTTTAGTTCGACGTGTACCTCAAGTCCGATTATTGTTTCAAAGTTCATGATTTGGCACCTCCCAATCGAGGCCGTTTTGTATGATGGTCAGTTGCTTGTTCATATGCATGTGCCGCGCGATAAACGGTGCCTTCGTCAAACGCATTGCCGATGATTTGCAGACCAATCGGCAGCCCATCTTCTGAAAAACCACATGGCACGGAAATCCCCGGAACACCTGCCAGGTTAACCGGAATCGTCAAAATATCATTGGCATACATGGTCAATGGATCATCAACCTTCTCGCCGATTTTAAAAGCCGGCGTTGGTGCCGTTGGTCCGATGACAACATCATAATCCTTTAGAATGTTATCAAAGTCATTTTTGATCAGCGTCCGTACTTTTTGGGCTTTTTTATAATAAGCATCATAATAACCGGAGCTAAGCGCGAACGTTCCCAGCATAATCCGGCGTTTGACTTCATCACCGAATCCTTCGCTGCGGGAATAGGTGAACATATCCATCATATTATCCGCTTTGTCTGAACGCACACCATAACGGACACCGTCAAAACGGGCCAGGTTAGCAGAGGCTTCAGATGATGCAAGCAAGTAGTACGCTGAGACAGCATATTTGGAATGCGGCAGAGAGACTTCTTCCCACTCAGCACCAAGTGATTCGTAAACTTTCAATGCGCTCATGACTGCCTCTTTTACTTCCGGTGCGACACCTTCAGCAAGATATTCTTTTGGTACGGCAATTTTCATTCCTTTAACATCGCCTGTCAGCTTATCCGTATATGAAGGCACATCAACATTTGCACTTGTTGAATCCATTTTATCGTGGCCTGAAATAACCTCCAGAATTCGTGCGTTGTCTTCCACACTGCGGGTGATCGGGCCGACCTGATCAAGTGATGATGCAAATGCGACTAGGCCGAAACGGGACACCCGTCCATATGTCGGCTTCATACCGACAACACCGCAAAACGATGCAGGCTGACGGATTGAACCACCTGTGTCAGAACCGAGGGCAAACAGCACTTCACCGGCAGCTACTGATGCTGCCGAGCCGCCGCTGGATCCGCCCGGTACATAATCCGTATTCCATGGGTTGCGGGTTGGCGTATAGCTGGTATTTTCCGTTGATGAGCCCATGGCAAATTCATCCATGTTCAACTTTCCAACCGTAACGGTTTTTTCGGCATTCAGTTTTTCGATAACCGTTGCATTGTACAGCGGATCGTCAAAGTTTTTCAGAAACTGGCTCCCGCACGTGGTCCGCATTCCTTTGGTGACGATATTGTCTTTAATGCCGGCAGGAATGGCAAACAGCCGTGCATCTTTATCCGGAGCGGCATCCAGTTGTTTTGCCTGGCTGCGGGCATGTTCTTCATCAAGTGTTAAAAATGCCTGAACCTGACCATCGACTTCATGAATGCGATCATATGAAGCATCAACCAGGTCTTCTGCCGAAATTTCTTGTTTATGTAACATCTCTTCCAATTGTTTGATGCTGTGGTCAAATAGTGACATCTGTTTCCCTCCTTACTCCAGAATTGACGGCACACGGAAATAACCTTCCTGTTTGTCCGGTGCATTTTTTAATGCTTCTTCTTGTGAAATCCATTCTTTCGGCTCGTCCCTGCGCAGAACATTTTTTAAATCCAAAACATGCGTTGTCGGCTCTACATGCTCTGTATCCAATTCGTTTAATTGTTCAGCGTACTCAATAATCGAACTCAGCTGATCGGTAAACATATCTGCTTCTTCTTCGGAAATGGCAAGCCGCGCCAAGTTGGCAACATGCTTAACCTCATCTTTTGAAATATCAGCCATTCCGGGCACCTCCTTAAAAATGATTTTATCTTACTTTTTATTACAGTTATAGTTATCTAAAGACACTATTGATAATAGCAGAATTTGCCGGCATTAAGCAAATGAACAGAAAAAATCCGCTTCCTTGAAAAATGAAGAAAAACGGATTTAATCCTTAAGCATATAAATTACACATTGAATTTTGACAAGGCTTCATCATATTCAGCTTCGACGCTTGCCTTAGGTTTGCCTGCCTTACTGACAGCAATAGCCAGAATCAGGTTGAGCAGAAATCCAGGAACAATTTCATACAGGTCGAAAATACCGCCTGACAGAATACCTCCCCAGACTATGACTGTAGCGGCACCGGCCAAGATCCCGGCAAACGCGCCATTACGGGTAAAGCCTTTCCAGAATAACGCCAGCAAAATGGTCGGCCCGAATGCCGCACCAAACCCTGCCCAGGCATAGCTGACGAGCTCAAGCACACTGCTTTCCGGATTCATAGCAATAATCGCAGCGATCAATGCAATGATCAGGGTCGCAATCCGGCCAACCCATACCAGTTCCTTATCGCCTGCTTCTTTCTTAAAAATAGCTTTATAAAAGTCTTCGGCAACTGCTGAAGACGATACAAGCAGCTGTGAGTCGATTGTACTCATAATTGCTGATAGAATCGCAGCCAGCAGAATTCCGGCAATCACCGGATGGAATAACAATTGCGAAAAAGCAATAAAAATTTTCTCCGGGTCTTCAAGCATCTGAACGCCATCTTGCATGATAACAGAAATGCCAAATTCACTTAAAACATTTACATCCTGTGTACTGATGAATGCCAGCCCGACAAACCCGGTAAATATGGCGCCGTATAAGCCGAGAACCATCCAGGTTGTGCCAATGAAACGTGCCATTGGAACATCTTTTGGCGACCTTAACGCCATAAAACGGACGATAATGTGCGGCTGTCCAAAGTAACCAAGCCCCCAGGCCAATGATGAAATAATCGCTATCACACCGACCCCTTCGATCATATTCAAATGGTCAGCGCTTATATCCCCGACAGCCTGGACAGCGGTATTCCAGCCGCCCATCTCGTTAATTGCTATAATCGGGACGACAATTAATGCAAGAAACATCAAACTGCCCTGAATGAAGTCTGTCCAAGCAACCGCCAGGAAACCACCCAGTAAGGTATACGAGACGACAACAATTGTTCCGATCCACAAAGCCGACTGATACTCCAATCCAAATGATGCCTCGAACAATTTTGCTCCAGCCACCATTCCGGATGATGTATAAAATGTGAAAAACAATAATATAACGAGTGCAGAAATAATTCGAAGAACGTGAGAATTATCTTTAAAACGGTTCTCCAAAAAATCCGGAACCGTGATGGAATTATTTGAAACCTCCGTATAAACCCGCAATCGTTTTGCCACAAATTGCCAGTTCAAATACGCGCCAATCGACAAACCAATCGCCATCCATGCTTCAGCAAGACCTGCAGCATAAACGGCACCCGGCAATCCCAACAAGAGCCACCCGCTCATATCGGATGCGCCTGCACTTAGGGCGGCAACCCCTGGGCCTAATTTACGTCCGCCCAGAACGTAGTCGGACAGATTGTTGGTCATCCGGTACATGATGATACCGATTACAAGGATTCCAATAAGATAGACGATAAACGTTATCAGTGTTGCCTGCCCCATTTATTTATTCCTCCCCTCCGTAAATAATGTAATAATCGAAAGCAATATAACAACTGGCATCGGGATAAACATCCACATCCATGTTGCGCCGGAAATTGCATATTCCATTATTAACCCCCTTTCTGAATAGTGCCATTATACCATATGTTTCACTTCTTGAAATAATTATTTACA